>NZ_VCDP01000016.1:0-118308 GCF_033949345.1 Xenorhabdus littoralis | reverse complement strand
GCGGGTGTTGAACTGGTGCCGGCGGATTTACGCCAGCAACTGGCGCAACATCTGGCCGACTACATGCTGCCCGCGGCCTTTGTGGTGCTGGCAACTTTCCCGCTCACGCTGAACGGCAAGTTGGACCGCAAGGCACTGCCCGCGCCTGAGCAATCTGCTGTGGCTGTACGTGGTTATGAAGCGCCTATTGGTGAAGGGGAAACTATGCTGGCGCAGATCTGGCAAGACCTGCTGGGACTGGCGCGTGTCGGGCGCCATGACAATTTCTTTGAGTTAGGTGGTCATTCGTTGTTAGCTGTGCAATTGCTGAACTACATAAGTAAACAAGGCATGGAAGTGTCGTTGGCTACTTTATTCTCTCATCCAACATTATGTGATTTGGCGCTGGCTATTAACGACAAGTCAAACAAACCAAGTTCACCTTTTGAGGCAAATCCTGTGCCGTTAAGCCCTAAAGGCAGTCTATCGCCATTATTTCTGGTACACGAGACCACAGGTGACCCGCTGGTTTATTCACTACTGGCGACTTTGCTACCGTCGGAACTGCCCGTCTATGGGTTACAGGCACTTGGACTCCATACACTAGAGAAGCCTCCGACTTCCATTGAAGAACTTGCCGCTTACCATGTTCAAGCCATTCGTCGGGTTCAACCTCACGGCCCTTATCATCTCGCAGGTTGGTCAATCGGGGGCGTCATTGTTTACGAGATGGCCTTGCAACTGATTAGCAGCGGTGAAGAAGTCAAGTACCTTGGTATGATCGATTCCTACAATTTAAGTGGACTCAAAATTGATACTGAAAGTGGACATAATATTGATGCCAATAAATCTGTAAATGATACGCAGAAAGATATCAATACGATTATTGAATATCTGCGTGATCATATAGACGTTATTGATAAACATGATTTGGATAAGCTTTATAACTTCAATGACATGGACAAACTCCTTGCCTTTTGTAACGAACACCAATGGCTACCAACCGGTATTACAAAAGAGGATATCCTCCTTCGTATTTATACTCAGAGAGCCATTTTACAATTTGGTCAAAAATATATTGCTCCTGCTTCATCTTTACCCATCCATCTCTATACAGCAGATAATTTACCTGCTGAGTATGACTCTTGGCGTGGCTGGCGCAATATCGTTGGAGAGAATTCCGTACTTCATCCTATTGGTGGGACTCATAACTCCATCATGCAACAGCCTTTGCTCAACCAAGTGGCTGATTTGATCACTGAGCACTTGTTGCCCACAACCTACACCCCGAATATCATCATCCAAAATGGGGGCAAGTCTATTGCGCCACTTTTCTGTATTCCTGGAGCAGGTGCCAGCGCTTCCGGTTTTATCGGGTTGGCATTGTCCCTTCCACCGAAGCTACCTGTACACGCTTTGCAGTCTCGTGGTCTGATAGATGCGCATCTTCCTCCTTATATTAGCGTTGAAAGTACGGCTCATGCTTATATTCAGGCAATCCGTCAAACACAGCCTCATGGCCCCTATCACCTGCTAGGACATTCCTTCGGTGGTTGGATAGCCTTTGAGATTGCGTTGCAACTACAGGCGCAAGGAGAAAAGGTCACCGATCTCATACTCGTTGATACCAGTGCTCCTGATCCGCAGGATAGTGTTCCTAAAGCTGT
Source organism: Xenorhabdus littoralis (assembly GCF_033949345.1). Classification (NCBI taxonomy): domain Bacteria; kingdom Pseudomonadati; phylum Pseudomonadota; class Gammaproteobacteria; order Enterobacterales; family Morganellaceae; genus Xenorhabdus; species Xenorhabdus littoralis. Next base: position 116,662 of record NZ_VCDP01000016.1, on the reverse strand, counting down.
CGGCCGGATTGAAACGCTAATGAAGTTGATCGATATCTACAACATGATACTGACTCAGCCATTACCGTTTACCAGCCAAGACTTCGAAAATCAGGAGCCGGATGAACAGATTCGTTCCCTGTTTCAAGCCTTGGTGAATGCGGGCATTTTCCCAGAGAATGCGAATACATCTCTGTTGCAAGGTGTTGTCCAAGTTATGCAAGCCAATCTGAACACGAGTTATACACCACATACCAGCTATAAGGGTCTTGTTCATCTAATTAACGCCAAAGAAGGAGATATTGATGAAACAGAAACTCACGAGAAAATGTGGCGTAGGCATGTTACTCAGCTAAGTACAATAATCGCACCTGGTAATCACATGACCATGCTGTCTAGCCCACAAGTTAATCAACTTGCTACTTTACTGTGGGAAAAATTGGATTATGTTAGCGCTAATTTCGAGGGTTTGTTCATGAAGTAGAATAACCAGATTTTGTTACCTTAAGCCAGCCTTACGGGGCTGGCATTTTATCATCCTTTATCAATCTGGCTTTCAGGTGTAATGGTGTGGAAATTTGCTTCCCTTGATTAGACGAGGTTTAGTGTGCCACCCGCCAGAAGGGATAAATACATTATGTTTAACGCCAGATTATGTACGGAATTTATGGATTATAAATGAACACTTCGACAATTAAACAACCGACCTATCGGATCTTACTCTCACTGTTATACCGTTCACGCTGGGCATTTGTCATTGCCGTTTTTGCCAGCATTGTCAATGGTATTTCCAGCGTTTCTTTGATCACATTAATCAATAAAGCAGTGACAACCTCCGACGATAACTATTCCTCACTCGCTTGGTATTTCGGTATTCTGGCTGTGCTGGCTATTGCCTGCCGCATACTTAGTGGCGTGATTTTCGCTAAACTGAGCCAGAATACGATGGCAAAGATGCGCGAACTCATCTCAGAACGTGTAACCCGTGCACCATTCCGTCAGATTGAGGTGCTTGGCGCCTCGCGCGCTCAATCCATCATCACTGACGATGCAACCAATGTATCATTGTTATTCTTCACTCTGCCCAATATCGTGATGCAAGGTTCAATTGTACTGGGCTGCCTGGGTTATCTGGCCTGGTTGTCGTGGCCCGTATTTTTCTTAGCGCTGGCTATAGTCGTCATTGGTTCACTCGGTTATAGCCTCGGTGGAGCCAAAGCGATCAACTCATTCAACGCAGCGGGCAAAGCACAAGATCGCCTATTCAACCATTTCAACGCATTATTCTCTGGCGCAAAAGAGTTAAAGTTACACTTCTCACGTACTCAGGCTTTCTTCACTAATTCCCTTGGTCGTGAAATTGACGCAGTACGCCAGCATCGCACCCATGCTTTCGGGGTTTATGCCTTCGGTGCTGGCTGGATACTCTTTTTATTCTATGTATTTTTGGGGCTGGTTATATTTGCCCCGACGATAATACCGGGCCTTGAAGTAACGACACTCGCTGGTTATGTGATTATATTTCTGTTTATGTTGATGCCCTTAGACGGTTTGTTAAACAGTATTCCAGCACTGAATGCGGCACGTGTATCACTGAATCGCATTGGAAATGTATTAACAGAGCTGAATGAGCAAGACCAATTTACACAGCAGATTTCTGCTAATGAATTCGGTGAAGCTACTTCACTGCGCTTGTCTGGCCTTACTCACAGTTATTATCGAGAGCAGGAAGATAAGGTATTCCAACTCGGTCCAATCGATATGAAACTAAAACGAGGTGAAATTACTTTTTTGATTGGCGGTAACGGCAGTGGCAAAACGACTCTCGCCAAGTTGCTGGTCGGACTCTACACACCAGAAAACGGCACAGTTACTGTTGATGGACATGTGATCACTGACAACAACAGAGCCAACTATCGTCAACTATTCTCGGCGGTTTTCTCCGACTTCCATCTCTTCGAAACATTGATAGGTTTGAGCGATACCGATTCGGCACTGGATTCACGTGCTAATGCATTACTCGCTAAACTACATTTGGATCACAAGGTAAAGATTGAAAATGGATGTTTCTCAACTCGCGATTTGTCACTGGGACAACGCAAACGTCTTGCTCTAGTGGTTGCCTATTTGGAAGATCGGCCATTCTATCTGTTCGATGAATGGGCCGCTGATCAGGATCCGCTGTTTAAGACGGTGTTCTATCAGGAGCTATTACCCGAGTTGGCTGCGCGCGGTAAAGCCGTACTCGCTATCACCCACGACGATCGTTTCTTTCATTTAGCCGATCATTGTATCAAGCTGGAAAGTGGTAGGCTGATTATCAATGAGGATAGAATGGTAATGACTCAATGATATTACTAGAAAATACCTAATATGGATTAAATCTTCAACTCGAGGATATTTCACCCTATCTACGATTACTGTGTTAATTTGTAAATGCTCTTTTCCTGAACAGGAAAAGAGCATTTCAAATAAAAGAACAAGATAACTTAACCTCAGCTTTGCTTAAGGATAGCAATTTTAGAATCACGCAAATTTAAGCTCGGCTTTTTCGGTTGGAAGGTATACGCAATTAAACCCGATACCACTTCCAACAAAAAGCCGACTATTCTCGATGAGCTGTTGTTCCCAAAAGGGAATAAATTTTGGGTAAAAATCATCGACGCAGCAGAAAAGTTCTTCTAAAGCCCTCATCGCCTGAGGATCTCCACTATAATGCGTCTGCTGATTTTATTGATATGACTGAGCTGGATTAAAGTTCTTGCTCAAACAGATTGAGGATCACCTCATGGAGCTGTTTTGTCGTAAAGTTTTGCGCTGGTGTAGTAAAAATAGTGTCATCTCCTGCAATGCTGCCAAGAATCCCTTCTGCTTTACCCAATGAATCCAGCAAGCGCGCAATTAACTGTGCTGCACCTGGGCTGGTACGTATAACGACAACACTGGGATTATAATCGACATCTAAAACCAGATTTTTTAATGGGCTGGTGGTCGTGGGAACACCGAGTTCTGCGGGTAGGCAGTAGACCATTTCCATTTTGGCATTACGGGTTCGGACAGCACCAAATTTTGTCAGCATTCTGGAAACTTTAGATTGGTTGATATTTTCAAACCCCTCATCCTGAAGAGCTGAGACAATTTCACCCTGAGAGCTGAATTTTTCTTCTTTCAATAATGCCTTGAAAGCTTTTACCAAATCTTCCTGTTTCGAAGGAACACGCATATTTCACCATCGTTGAATCTGTTATGAAGCGGACATTATGCAAAAGAGTGAATTTTTATTCAAGAAAGAGGAGAAAAAACCTGAATATAGAGCATAATTGCATATTTTTGTCATATAACCTTGTTAGTGAAAAGGTTATTAATGAGATTATTTTTACTTATTTTCTTTTAGATGAATTAAACAGAGTAAATGTATTGTTAATTAATTGGTGTTGTTTGATGCTGAAGGGAAGTGTAAGGTAATCAACTAATTGATTAATGATATAACTGAAGTAATTATCAAAAAAGCGTCCGTTATCTCATTAACAGATAAGCCTTTTGTCTAGAATAAGCCAACTTTGGTGTTCCATCATCAATCCATTAGGTAGATAATCTGGCTGTTAACAGATTGTTTTTAATACGTAGTGATTTACAGCACTTATTTTTAAGGAGTATCAGGATGAAAGTTGCAGTTCTCGGTGCAGCCGGTGGTATTGGTCAGGCACTTGCCCTTCTACTTAAGACCCAGCTTCCTTCAGGTTCAGAGCTTTCCTTGTATGACATTGCTCCGGTAACTCCAGGCGTGGCAGCTGATCTGAGTCACATCCCAACAGAAGTCAAAGTCACTGGTTTTGCTGGTGAAGATGCAACCCCTGCACTGGCAGGCGCTGATGTTGTACTGATTTCTGCGGGCGTGGCTCGTAAACCCGGTATGGATCGTTCTGATTTATTCAATATCAATGCGGGGATCATTCGTAATCTGGTTCAGCAAGTTGCGAAAACTAGTCCGAAAGCATTAATCGGGATTATCACAAACCCGGTTAATACCACCGTGGCTATCGCGGCTGAGGTTCTGAAAAAAGAAGGTGTTTACGATAAAAACCGTCTGTTTGGTGTGACGACTCTGGATATCATCCGTTCCAACACTTTCGTTGCTGAACTGAAAGGCAAAAAAGTAGAAGAAACGGAAGTTCCTGTGATTGGTGGACACTCCGGCGTGACTATTCTGCCACTGCTGTCTCAAATTCCGGATGTTAGCTTTACTGATGAAGAAGTTGCAGCATTGACCAAGCGTATCCAGAACGCAGGTACAGAAGTGGTTGAGGCGAAAGCAGGTGGTGGATCGGCAACTCTGTCTATGGGGCAGGCTGCGGCACGTTTCGGTCTTTCTCTGATCCGTGGTCTGCAAGGCGAGAGCAATGTTATCGAGTGTAGTTATGTTGAAGGTGACGGTGAACATGCCCGTTTCTTCGCTCAACCTGTACGTCTGGGTAAAAATGGTATCGAAGAACATTTAGATATTGGCAAGTTAAGTGACTTTGAACAGAAAGCACTGAATAACATGTTAGATGTTCTGAAGAAAGATATTGAGCTGGGCGAAGAATTTATTAATGGATGATTTATTTAATTCGTAATTTATTAATATACGAATTAAGTTAAATATATTAGATAACTTAAACCGCTAGTTATTTTCTAACTAGCGGTTTTTCTTTGAATAATTAAATTGATCGCTAATTATTCTTTTTATCTCGAACTTTCCTTTCTAATAACTCTCCTGTATGGGGATTGAAATAACGGCTTGGCCATATTTCAGACGGATGTAATTCTAAATAATTCGCTATTATCCATTCTCCCTTGGGCCATGGGCGAGAAAGTGTATTCGCCAAAGTTGATGAGCTTAGTCCCGCCTTACGAGAAACGGCTGCGAGCGTAGTTCCACGTTTACGTAAAGCGGCAATAATATCAGCAGGATGCCAATCCGATTTCATAGAAATCATTTTTTTAATCCTTTCCTATTAAATTTGAAGCCACATTAGTGGTATAACTAAAGCGTTAGTGTGAAATTAATAACGAACACGAATCTGTTATTAAGAAAATAAAATAACATTATTTTTTCTAAAAATATTTCTAATTTTTTCTTAATAACTTCTTTTTTGAACTTGGTTACAAAAATAGAGAAACATTATGAAAAAAGAGTGGTATACGGCAATGGAGTTGACCGGTGTAGGTGAGTTACCTAGATCACCACAAGGAGTTAATGCCAGAGCAAAACGTGAAGAATGGATGAGGCAAAAACGAGCAGGTGTTCAAGGCAGGGCAATTGAATACCATTATTCTTGTTTTCCTGATTCAACATTGTCTGCTCTGGAACTTCATGAAACATCACCTGAATATCAGATTCAGAAACAAGATCCTCTATCCATCTGGGTGAGTGCATTTAATTTACTCACCGAGGAAGAAAAGGAGGTAATTACTGAAGTGATATTACGAGATGGCATAAGAAGTTTTTTGGAAAAAATCACAGCTACTTGAGGCAGCTTTTGAAAAGCCAAATGTTTAAAATTTGGCTTCCTCTTCACTGCTCCGGTACAAAGCGAGGAGAAAGAGATGAAAAAAGAATGGTATTCTGCAAAAGAACTCATCAGCCTCGCAGGGCTGCCATCGTCTCCCCAGGGAGTCAATTTGATGGCGAGACGCGAGGGTTGGGAACAACGCCGTAAGCGTGGCGTGCAGGGAAAAGCACTCGAATATCATGTTAACAGCTTGCCCGAAGAAGTATTGAATGTACTGGCCGTCAGTGAAAACTCGGTCGAGTATTACCGCAATAAACGACAAGACCCGTTTATGATTTGGGTGGAAGCTTATTACCAGTTGACCAAGTCTGAAAGGGAACGCATGGTTAAGTTCATTTTGAGAGAGGGACTGGCCAGTCTTGTCCAATACACAGGAATTCAAGAGATTGATAGTAAAAACAGCCTGCCGGATTAAATAATCCGGCAGGCTGATTGAATCAGCTCAGGAAAGTCGCTGTACGGCGACATGGGCTAATCCCACAAGGGCCGCCTTATATGGAGAGTCTTCCAGTATTTGTAACGCTGAAATTGCCTTATCCGCTTCTTCCTCCGCCCGTTGGCGGGTGTATTCAAGTGAACCACACTGTTTCATTGTTACTAGTACAGTATCCAACAAATGGCGGCCATTGCCTTGTTCAATGGCACTACGTATCAGTGCCGACTGTTCAGGCGTTCCATGGTTCATGGCGTGTAAAAGGGGTAAGGTCGGCTTGCCTTCGTTCAGATCGTCCCCTGTATTCTTACCGAGCGTATTATCGTCGGAATCGTAATCCAGCAGGTCATCAATTAACTGAAATGCCGTGCCAAGATAACGACCATAATCAAGCAAAGCCACTTCTTGTTCTGGTGTTGCGTTAGCCAGAATGGCTGCTGAATGTGCTGCGACTTCAAATAACCGGGCGGTTTTACTGTAAATGACGCGCATATAATCATCTTCTGAGATATCAGGATCATTACAGTTCATCAACTGCATCACCTCACCCTCAGCAATGACATTCGTGGCGTCAGACATGAGTTTCAATACGCGCATGGAATCAAGATCAGTCATCATCTGAAATGAGCGCGTATAGATAAAATCGCCGACAAGAACACTGGCCGCATTGCCATAAATCGCATTGGCTGTGGATTTGCCACGGCGCATATCAGATTCATCAACGACATCATCATGCAGCAATGTTGCGGTATGAATAAACTCAATCAAGGCCGCCACTTTAATGTGTTTTTCTTCTTCACATTGAAGCGCTTTACCAGCCAGTACCGCAATCATTGGGCGAATACGCTTGCCACCGCCGCTGATAATGTAGTAACCCAGTTGGTTGATCAGCGCAACATCAGAATTTAACTGCTTAAGAATGGTTTCATTAACCGCTGCCATATCATCAGCGGTGAGTTTTATTATCGATTCTAAATTCATGTTTTGGCTTTGGACTCTGATTCAGAGCTATACTCATTAATTAGCATATCAATAGATATCACGATATCTCGATTGTACTTGAAAAAGCGTTCAAATAAATGACAATCGAAAAACTCCGTTTTTTTCTCATCTGTTCTAATTCTGCACTTGTCTTCCAAGCGGTTTTTGCGTAGAATTCGCGCCCTATTGTGAATATTTTATAGCGCGCTCTGGGAAGCATTTTAGGGGGTGCGCGGAAAGCGGAGTTTATATGTACGCAGTTTTCCAAAGTGGTGGTAAACAACACCGAGTAAGCGAAGGCCAAACAATTCGCTTGGAAAAGCTGGACATCGCAACAGGTGAAACTGTTGAGTTTGACCAGGTGCTGATGGTCGCTAATGGCGAAGATATCAAAATCGGCGCTCCAGTAGTTGAAGGCGTTAAAGTTAAAGCTGAAGTAGTTGCTCACGGTCGTGGCGAGAAAATTAAAATTGTTAAGTTTCGTCGTCGTAAACACAGCCGTAAGCAACAGGGCCACCGTCAGTGGTTCACCGATGTTAAAATCACTGGCATCGCTTAAGATTTTAGGAGAGCAGATTAATGGCACACAAAAAGGCTGGCGGCTCGACTCGTAACGGTCGCGATTCTGAAAGTAAACGTCTGGGTGTAAAACGTTTTGGTGGTGAGTCTGTTTTAGCAGGCAGCATCATTGTTCGTCAACGTGGTACTAAATTCCACGCAGGCAGCAACGTAGGTTGTGGTCGTGACCACACCCTGTTCGCATTAGCTGACGGTAAAGTTAAATTCGAAATTAAAGGCTCAAAAAATCGTAAATTTATCAGCATCGAAGCTGAATAATTTTTTTGAATCTTAGTCGAATCGGAAGCCCTGCAATGTGTGTTGCGGGGCTTTTTATATTCTGGATTACGCCATCTCTGGGTACTGCCTGCCATCCAGCTTTACAGTGGCTATCCTACGGAGAAAAAAGATGAAATTTGTAGATGAAGCCAGAATACTGGTTGTAGCGGGAGATGGTGGCAATGGTTGCGTCAGCTTTCGTCGTGAAAAATATATTCCAAAAGGCGGACCTGACGGCGGTGACGGCGGCGATGGTGGTGACGTCTATCTGCTTGCAGATGAAAACCTCAATACATTGATTGACTACCGTTTTGAAAAATCCTTCCGCGCTGAACGCGGTCAAAATGGACAAAGCCGCGATTGTACCGGCAAACGTGGTCAGGATATTACCATCAAGGTTCCGGTCGGAACCCGTGTATGTGACATTGCCACTGGAGAAGTGCTTGGGGATATGTTGCGTCATGAACAACGTTTTATGGTCGCAAAAGGAGGCTTCCACGGCCTCGGTAACACCCGTTTTAAATCTTCTGTAAACCGCGCGCCTCGTCAAAAAACAATGGGTACGCCAGGAGAAAGCCGCGAGCTGACGCTGGAGCTGATGTTGTTGGCAGATGTGGGGATGCTGGGAATGCCAAATGCCGGTAAATCCACCTTTATCCGTGCTGTTTCAGCAGCAAGACCTAAAGTTGCTGATTATCCATTTACAACATTAGTACCAAGTCTTGGTGTTGTGCGCATGGATAACGAGCAGAGCTTTGTGGTCGCAGATATTCCTGGTTTGATTGAGGGAGCATCAGAAGGCGTAGGTTTGGGTATTCGCTTCCTGAAACACTTGGAGCGTTGCCGCGTATTGTTGCACTTGATTGATCTCTGCCCGATCGATGAATCTGATCCGGTTGAGAATGCTCGCATTATTATCAAAGAGCTACACAACTACAGTGAAAAATTGGCAGAAAAACCGCGTTGGCTGGTATTTAATAAAGTGGATCTGACCGATCCAGAAGAAGCCAAACAGCGGGCTAAGGCTATTGCTGATGAACTTGGTTGGGAAGGCGATTATTACATGATTTCAGCAGTGAACCGTCAGGGCGTAAAAGAGCTTTGCTGGGATATTATGGAATTCATGAATACACAGCCTCGTGGCCTGGAAACGTCGGAAGAATCTCAACCTGAAAAAGTTGAATTCATGTGGGATGATTACCATAAGGAACAGTTGGAGCAGTCATCTGAGGATGATTTCGATGACGACTGGGACGAGGAAGACGACGAAGGCATTGAGTTTATTTATAAACAGTAGTCTTCATACGAAACGCTCGAATATAACAAAAGGGTGCTATTTTTTAGCACCCTTTTTCGATCAATTTTAGACCAGATATCTTCTGTTAACCGTTTTTATCAAATTATTCTGTTCAATTCTTCTGATATAACAATTTATATAAATGATTTTCGAAGCGCGACAAGGGAACCCGACGTGTACGTTGATCTTCAGGAGAAACCGAATAGGCAGAGATAAATTGGACGAAAGCGATTTGATGCCCGCTGGCGGCAGTCATAAAACCCACCAGATTATAAACGCCTTGTAGTGACCCCGTTTTAGCAAAGATCTTGCCGTCCATCCCAGCTTCATGCAGACCGGGACGATAAGACAAAGTACCATCATATCCCGATTTAGGGAGCAGGGAGATGAAGTCCAACTCATCATTGTGTTGGGCAATAAATTGCAGCATATCCATCATGGTTGAAGCTGTGATCAAATTGTGGCGTGAAAGACCAGATCCATCCACCATGACGGTATTGCCTAAATTAATGCCGGCTTTTTGTTTTAAAATCTGACGGACTGCATCAGAGCCAGCTCGCCATGTTCCGGGAACGTTAAAATAGCGATGACCAAGAGTTCGGAAAATGGTATCAGCAATCATGTTATCTGACTTTTTCAACATGATTTTTAGCATGTTATGTAACGATACCGACTGATTAAATGCGAGGACTTTTTCTGTTTGCTGAACTGATGATTGGCGTCTTATATAGCCTTTAAATTCAATGCCAGCGATACTCAATTCATTTTTCAGAATGGTTCCCGCATAACTTGCTCCATTCTGGATGGCGAACGCTAATGGTAATGCTTCAGTACGCTGAGTCAGACAACCTGTCAGAGTATATCGATTCAGATCACCTGATATGACATCAAGTTCACAATATTTTGATTCTGGCGATCCTTTGGCCAACGTTTTCACTTCGCTGAATACTTTAACCGGATAAAAAGAAGGGATTTTAACGAATGCGGGTTCGCCGGGCTGCTCTGCGCTGTAAAGTGAGATGGAAAAGCAGTTTTTATCCACAATAGCGGCTGACGGAGGTGAGCTGAAGCATTGCGTCATATCGTTCCACACCCAGCCAGGGGCTTTATCGTGACTGGCAAAAATAGACGTGTCTATGATGAGATCGCCATCAATCTGTTTGATGCCGGATTGTTTTAATGTTTCAACCATATTGCGCAGTTGCGAACGGGTTAGCATCGGATCACCGACAAAGCGGGCTTTCAAATTACCTTCTAATACACCATCTGAGATATTGGCATTACTTTCCAGCGTCGTTATAAAACGATAATCCTTGCCAAGCTGTAGCAGCGCTGCCAAGGCGGTCACAATTTTTTGAGTGCTGGCAGGTAATGCCATTTGCTGCCCGTGATAATCAACTAAAGGCGCTTTTGAGCCAACTTGTTGGGCAATAAATGAGAGATTAGTCCCCATAGGCAGATATTGAGCGCTTTCCTCAATTGAAGAGGCATTTGCACTGAACACACTCAGACTCAAACTGAGTAGACAAGCTATTCTGCTGGGAATTTTTAAAAGAGGCATAGATCTCACATATATAAAGTGAATGAATTTCAATAATATTTGGTTCAATAATACTAAAGCGCAATTCAGGGAAAAGTAAACGATGATTCATCATCAACTCTACGTTAGAATGATAGATTAGCAGGTAAAATATGTATGTGAATTCAGGCTATACTGAATTTGCACTTCTTTTATTGTCTGGAGTCCCGCCTGATAGGGTGTGCTCATTGTGCTGTTATTGCAGAAATCAGGAAGATGTTGTTTGGGCTTAGGATTGATTTAGAGGTTTGATAAATGAAACAAATTCCGATGACGGTACGTGGCGCGGATAAATTGCGCGAAGAATTAGAACATTTGAAAAATGTACGTCGCCCTCAAATTATTACCGCAATCGCTGATGCGCGTGAGCATGGTGATTTGAAAGAGAATGCGGAATATCATGCCGCTCGTGAGCAGCAGGGCTTCTGCGAAGGCCGTATTCAAGAAATTGAGGCCAAACTTTCCAATGCACAGGTGATTGATGTCACGAAGATAACCAATAATGGTCGTGTGATCTTCGGGGCAACGGTAAAGGTACTGAACGTGGATGCGGATGAAGAACAAATCTACCGTATCGTGGGCGACGATGAAGCGAATATCAAAGAAAATCTTCTTTCTGTGAACTCACCGATTGCCCGTGGCCTGGTTGGTAAAGAAGTTGATGATGTGGTTGTTATCACTACGCCGGGCGGTCAGGTAGAATACGAAGTTTTGAACGTGGATTATATCTAATAAATACCACGGTAAGCGGCGACTACGCTGATATGAAAGAAAAAGGCCAGATTTGGCCTTTTTTATCATGGTAAATATGGCACTTTTGTATAAATATGCCGTGGTTATTTAGGTAGACTAATCTTGCGTTCTGTTGATGGACGGTAGAGAACGATCATTTTCCCAATGATCTGTACATTATGTGCACCAGTTTCACGAACAATCGCTTCAGCGATCAAAGTTTTGATTTCACGGTCTTCGCCTGCAACTTTGACTTTGATAAGCTCGTGATGTGAAAGAGTTTGTTCGATTTCAGCCAATACGCCTTCGGTCAGTCCGTTGTTACCGATCATGACGACAGGCTTTAAGGAATGAGCGAGACCTTTCAGGTGTTGTACTTGTTTCTTGTTAAGAGTCATCGTTTTTTTGCTTAGTTGGGATTGAAAACGGCATATTCTACCGCCATCTCATATCTATCACCATCAAAGTATGGTGTGTTTTGATGAGAGAGCGCAAAAAGTAAGGCTCTCTATATAGTATAGTTGGAAAGAACAATGGCCAATAAAAAACGTTCAGCAAGCTCAAGTCGCTGGTTACAAGAACATTTTAGTGATAAATATGTTCTTCAGGCGCAGAAAAAAGGGCTTCGCTCCCGCGCTTGGTTTAAACTTGATGAGATACAGCAAAGCGACAAAGTCTTTAAACCGGGTATGACCGTTGTTGATTTAGGTGCTGCTCCGGGTGGGTGGTCTCAATACGTAGTCAGTCAGATTGGTAATCATGGGCGAGTCATTGCTTGTGACCTTTTACCGATGGACCCGATAGTTGGGGTCGATTTCCTTCAAGGAGATTTCCGTGATGAACTTGTATTGAAAACACTGCTTGAGAGAGTGGGTGATAAGAAAGTCCAGGTCGTCATGTCGGATATGGCTCCCAATATGAGTGGGACCCCCGAGGTCGATATTCCCCGATCCATGTATCTGATTGAATTAGCGTTAGAGATGTGTCGTGATGTGCTGGCCCCTGGGGGGAGTTTTATCGTCAAAGTGTTTCAGGGAGAGGGCTTTGATGAATACCTGAGGGAATTGCGCTCCCTTTTTACGAAGATAAAAATTCGTAAACCAGAAGCTTCGCGGGCACGATCACGTGAAGTATACATTGTAGCGACAGGGCTGAAAGTGTAGTACCCTGACTACTATTTGTTAACACAGTTGTAATATGAGGTTAATCCCTTGAGTGATATGGCGAAAAACCTGATTCTCTGGTTAGTCATCGCAGTTGTCTTGATGTTATTGTTCCAGAGTTTCGGTCCCAGCGATTCTAGCGGTCGTAGGGTGGATTACTCTAACTTCATCAATGAGATATCGCAGAATCAAGTAAGCGAAGTACGTATTTCGGGTCGTGACATTGATTTCACTAAGAAAGACAACGGTGGAAAATACAGCACTTATATGCCGATTCAGGATGAGAAGCTGCTGGATACCCTACTCAATAAACAGGTAAAAGTTGTTGGTGAACCACCAGAACAGCAAGGCCTGTTGGCGACTCTCTTTATTTCATGGTTCCCAATGCTACTGCTGATTGGCGTTTGGATCTTCTTTATGCGCCAAATGCAAGGCGGTGGCGGTAAAGGAGCAATGTCTTTTGGTAAAAGCAAAGCTCGCATGTTGACAGAAGATCAGATCAAAACCACATTTGCTGATGTTGCTGGTTGTGATGAAGCAAAAGAAGAAGTGGGTGAGTTGGTTGAGTATCTGCGTGAACCTGGCCGTTTCCAAAAACTGGGTGGTAAGATCCCGAAAGGTATCTTGATGGTTGGTCCTCCAGGTACAGGTAAAACGTTGCTGGCAAAAGCTATCGCAGGTGAGGCGAAAGTGCCTTTCTTCACCATCTCCGGTTCTGACTTCGTTGAAATGTTTGTTGGTGTGGGTGCTTCCCGTGTTCGTGATATGTTTGAACAGGCGAAAAAAGCAGCTCCTTGTATTATCTTCATTGACGAAATTGATGCAGTAGGCCGTCAGCGTGGTGCTGGTCTGGGTGGTGGACACGATGAACGTGAACAGACACTGAACCAGATGCTGGTTGAGATGGATGGCTTCGAAGGTAACGAAGGTATTATCGTTATTGCTGCAACTAACCGTCCTGATGTTCTGGACCCTGCCCTGTTGCGTCCCGGCCGTTTCGACCGTCAAGTTGTTGTTGGGCTGCCAGATGTTCGTGGTCGTGAACAAATCCTTAAAGTCCATATGCGCCGTGTTCCTCTGGATACTGACATTGATGCATCCATCATTGCCCGTGGCACACCGGGTTTCTCCGGTGCGGACTTGGCAAACCTTGTGAATGAAGCCGCTTTGTTTGCTGCTCGTGGCAATAAGCGTGTTGTTGCTATGGTTGAGTTCGAAAAAGCCAAAGATAAGATCATGATGGGTGCGGAACGCCGTTCAATGGTAATGACGGAGGAGCAGAAAGAAGCCACCGCATATCATGAAGCAGGCCATGCCATTATCGGTCGTCTGGTGCCGGAACACGATCCTGTCCATAAAGTCACGATTATTCCTCGTGGCCGTGCGTTGGGTGTGACGTTCTTCTTGCCAGAAGGTGATCAAATCAGTGCAAGCCGCCAGAAACTGGAAAGCCAGATTTCAACTTTATACGGCGGACGTTTAGCTGAAGAAATTATCTATGGTGTAGACAGTGTTTCTACTGGTGCGTCCAATGATATTAAAGTGGCGACATCCATTTCTCGCAACATGGTGACACAGTGGGGCTTCTCAGAAAAACTGGGACCACTACTGTATGCTGAAGAAGAAGGTGAAATCTTCCTCGGTCGTTCAGTTGCTAAAGCGAAGCATATGTCTGAAGACACCGCGCGTTTAATCGATCAGGAAGTGAAAGCTATCGTAGATCGTAACTACATCCGCGCACGTCAGATTTTGATGGATAATCTGGATATCCTTCATACAATGAAAGATGCATTGATGAAGTATGAAACTATTGATGCGCCGCAGATTGATGACCTGATGAATCGTACAACAGTACGTCCACCAGCGGGTTGGGAAGGTGATAATAACGGTGGCAATAACCGCCATACTCCATCATCTCCACAACAAACTGCGAAACCTGCAGACGGTAACCCAACCGCATAATGTAGTTAGTAAGTTTATCAAACTACCTTAAACCCCAGGTTCGCCTGGGGTTTTGACATTAAGGCCCCAGCGATGAAATTGACAGCCAGAGGAAGTGTCCTCGATCTCTCTTGCCCACAAGTGATGGGAATTTTGAACATTACTCCTGATTCTTTTTCTGATGGCGGAACTCATAATAGCTTTGATACAGCCTTGAGACATGCCGCTAAAATGATTGAGGAAGGAGCAACCGTCATTGACGTGGGAGGAGAATCAACACGCCCTGGCGCGGATGATGTGAGTGAACAAGAAGAACTGGATCGCGTTGTTCCTGTAATTGAAGCACTGGCGCAGCGTTTTGCTGTCTGGATCTCCGTAGATACCTCAAAAGCTGCCGTTATGAGGGAATCAGCTAAGGCTGGAGCTCATATTATTAACGATATCCGTGCGTTGCAGGAGCCGGGTGCGCTTGAAGCAGCGGCACAAACCGGATTGCCAGTGTGTTTGATGCATATGCAGGGCCACCCTCGCACTATGCAGACTGAACCTCACTATGATGATGTTTTGGCTGAAGTAAAAATATTTCTGGAACAGCAAATTGAGCTTTGCGTAGCGGCAGGTATCGCAAAAAACAACTTGATCCTTGATCCGGGCTTCGGTTTTGGTAAGAACTTATCGCATAATTATCAGTTATTGGCCCATTTGCAAGAATTTCACTATTTAGGCTTGCCGATTCTCGCAGGAATGTCACGTAAATCTATGATTGGTCAATTACTTCACGTCCCACCACAGGAGCGTGTGACAGGCAGTGTTGCTTGTGCTGTGATTGCTGCCATGCAAGGCGCCCAGATTATCCGCGTACATGATGTCAAAGAAACCGTTCAGGCGATGCAAATTGTTCAGGCAACATTGTCTGCAAAGAACATGATGTCTGCAAAGAACATGATGTCTGCAAAGAATACGATGTCAGCAAAAAACACGCTGTGAGCAAAGAATACGTTCAGCAAAGGAAAAAGAAATTTATGAGTAACCGTAAATATTTTGGTACTGACGGTATCCGTGGCAAGGTAGGTAATACACCAATTACCCCTGACTTTGTTTTAAAACTTGGCTGGGCTGCTGGAAAAGTGCTGGCCCGTCATGGCTCACGCAAAATCATCATTGGTAAAGATACCCGAATTTCAGGTTATATGCTGGAATCAGCGCTGGAGGCTGGATTAGCCGCAGCGGGATTATCCGCATCGTTTACCGGTCCTATGCCGACACCTGCCGTAGCATATCTGACACGTACTTTCCGCGCAGAAGCTGGCATTGTTATTTCAGCCTCTCATAATCCTTATTATGATAACGGCATTAAATTCTTCTCGATTGACGGAACCAAGCTGCCTGATGATGTTGAAGAAGCCATTGAAGCCGAAATGGAAAAGCCCCTGACTTGTGTAGAATCTGCCGAACTGGGAAGGGCGAACCGGATCGTTGATGCTGCGGGTCGTTATATTGAATTTTGTAAAGGTACATTCCCCAGTGAACAAAGCCTGAACGGATTAAAAATCATTCTGGATTGTGCTAATGGTGCTACCTATCATATTGCTCCGAATGTGCTCAGAGAACTGGGTGCGGATGTTATTACCATTGGTTGTGAGCCGAATGGTATTAATATCAATGAAGAGTGTGGTGCGACAGATGTTCGTCTATTGCAGAAACGTGTACTGGATGAACAGGCAGATGTTGGTCTGGCATTTGATGGTGATGGTGACCGCATCATCATGGTTGACCACTTGGGCCAGAAAGTTGATGGCGACCAAATCCTCTATATCATTGCCCGTGAAGCGTTAAGACAAGGCCAGCTACGTGGTGGAGCCGTGGGAACGCTGATGAGTAATATGGGGTTGGAGTTGGCACTGAAACAGCTTGGTATCCCATTTGAGCGCGCTAAAGTCGGAGATCGCTACGTACTGGAGAAATTGCAGGAAAAAGGCTGGCGTATCGGCGCAGAAAATTCAGGTCATGTGATTTTGCTGGACAAAACCACGACAGGTGACGGTATTGTTGCTGGGTTGCAAATCCTGAGCGCAATGGTACGCAATAATATGAGCCTGCATGATCTGTGCAGTGGCATGAAACTTCTGCCTCAAATTTTGGTTAATGTTCGCTTTTCGGGTGAGACAAATCCCCTGCAATCGGAGTCTGTGCTTGAAGCCGTTAAATCAGTTGAGACTGAATTGAATGGTCGCGGTCGTGTTCTTCTGCGTAAGTCAGGCACAGAGCCATTGATCCGCGTAATGGTGGAAGGTGAAGATGAAGCGCAGGTGACAGCACTGGCACACCGTATCGCTGATGCTGTGAAAAAAATGGGTTAATTTGTTGATTTTTTCTTCGATCAACATCAGTATTTGAAATTAATCTTGCTTGTCTGAAATGCTTTGGTTAGTATTCACACCCGCTCAATAAGTTAATTTTTCTAATTGTGAGCGGGTGATGCAGTATAATATCGCTAAAAAACTGTGGTAAACCCCACGAGGAAACGGGTACAACATATGTATGAAGCTCTTTTAGGTATATTCTTGCTGGTTGGTATCGGGCTAATCGCTCTGGTTCTGCTACAGCAGGGTAAAGGTGCTGATATGGGTGCTTCTTTCGGTGCGGGTTCATCAGCAACACTGTTTGGTTCATCGGGTTCGGGTAATTTCATGACTCGCATGACTGCGGTTTTAGCAACGCTGTTTATCGTTATCAGTTTGATTCTCGGTAACATGACCAGTAATAAAACTGTTTCAAGCAGTAAATGGGATAATTTGTCTGAACCTGTTAACGTTGAAAAACAAACAGAAGTTCCGGCAGCGCCAACAAAACCAAATAGCGATATCCCACAGTAACTTTTAGTAGCGCAATTATCAGTCACACAATTGCAATAGCAATAACAGAATTGAAGTAGGATTGTTAGATTAAATAGTTAGCATAACTAACCATTAAGGTGACAGTCCTATAAAAAATCAGTGCCGAGGTGGTGAAATTGGTATACACGCTACCTTGAGGTGGTAGTGCCTAAACAACGGGCGTACGGGTTCAAGTCCCGTCCTCGGCACCATTAATCTAGAAACTTGCGTTTTTAGTATTATCAGCGTAAGATTTGCCACGTTTTCGAACGCGGGATGGAGCAGCATGGTAGCTCGTCGGGCTCATAACCCGAAGGTCGTCGGTTCAAATCCGGCTCCCGCAACCACTTCTTAACAATCTATACCTTTTCCGGAGTAGTCATTCAACAGCCGTTAAGATATCGATCCTAATTTGCAAGGTTGCTTTGAAAGGTATGGAAAGAAGTTGGTTGAGACCACTGGCAGTAAACAGGGTCCAGTTACATAAAGCCCCGAGTATCGGGGTTTTTTGTTATTTGACAGCAGAACTACTGGGCTAATATAGCCCTTTTTTTATGTCTTGGGGGTGGGCTTGTCCACATTAGAGCAAAAATTAACAGAGATGATTTCAGCACCCGTTGAAGCTTTGGGTTTTGAATTAGTGGGCCTGGAGTTTATTCGCGCACGTGTGTCCACGCTGCGGGTCTATATCGATAGTGAAGAAGGTATCACTGTTGATAATTGTGCTGATGTTAGCCACCAGGTCAGTGCAGTACTTGATGTCGAAGATCCGATTTCGGTGCTTTATAACCTGGAAATATCTTCACCTGGGCTTGAGCGTCCAATGTTTAAGGCTGAACACTACCTGCGTTTCATGGGAGAAAAAGTCAGTTTAGTTTTACGCATGGCAATGCAGAACCGTCGTAAATGGCAAGGTATTATCAAGGCTGTCGATGGTGAAATGATTACGGTTACGGTGGATGGAAAAGACGAAGTGTTCGCACTGAGCAACATCCAGAAAGCGAACCTGGTACCCCACTTTTAAAGTTCGGATGAGGCAACTAGGATGAATAAAGAAATTCTGGCTGTTGTGGAAGCGGTTTCTAATGAAAAATCTCTCCCTCGCGAAAAAATCTTCGAAGCACTAGAGATTGCACTGGCGACAGCCACCAAGAAAAAATATGAGCAGGAAATCGACGTTCGAGTCTGCATTGATCGTAAATCTGGTGATTTTGATACCTTCCGTCGTTGGTTGGTCGTAGAAGAAGTTACCCTGCCAACTCGTGAAATCACGGTAGATGCTGCAAAATATGAAGAGCCAGAGATTGATCTGGGTGGTTATATTGAAGATCAGATTGAATCAGTGACTTTTGACCGTATCACAACTCAGACAGCAAAACAGGTTATCGTACAGAAAGTACGTGAAGCTGAGCGCGCGATGGTTGTTGATCAGTTCCGTGAGCAGCAAGGCGAAATCGTGACTGCTCAGGTCAAAAAAGTGAACCGCGAAAATATTACTCTGGATTTGGGTAATAACGCCGAAGCTGTCATTCTTCGTGAAGATATGTTACCACGAGAAAACTTCCGTCCAGGTGACCGCGTGCGTGGCGTTCTGTATGATGTTCGTCCTGAAGCACGTGGTGCGCAGTTGTTCATCACTCGCTCTCGCCCAGAGATGCTGGTTGAACTGTTCCGTATCGAAGTACCTGAAATTGGCGAAGAGATCATTGAAATCAAAGCTGCGGCCCGTGATCCCGGTTCCCGCGCAAAGATTGCGGTGAAAACGAACGACAAGCGTATTGACCCTGTAGGTGCCTGCGTAGGTATGCGTGGCGCAAGGGTACAGGCCGTTTCCAGTGAGTTGGGCGGTGAAAGAATTGACATCGTGCTGTGGGACGATAACCCTGCACAGTTTGTCATTAATGCAATGGCTCCGGCGGATGTGGCATCTATCGTGGTTGACGAAGACAACTGCACAATGGATGTTGCCGTAGAAAACAGTAACCTGGCTCAGGCGATTGGTCGTAATGGTCAAAACGTTCGTCTGGCAGCACAACTGTTGAAAAAGCATCGTGGTGATGACAAGTGGGAACTGAATGTCATGACTGCGGAAGAGCTACAAGCGAAGCATCAGGCTGAAGCCCATGCTTCTATTGATACATTTACTAAGCATCTCGACATTGATGAAGATTTCGCCACCGTATTGGTCGAGGAAGGCTTCTCTACACTGGAAGAACTGGCTTATGTGCCAATCAATGAACTTCTGGCAGTAGAAGGTCTTGACGAGGAAACCGTTGAAGTTCTTCGTGAACGCGCAAAAGCGGCCTTGACTACGCTGGAACTGGCTCAAAAAGAGAGCCTTGGTGATCAGCAACCTGCTGAAGATTTATTGAATCTTTCTGGCATGGAGCGTACTTTGGCGTTTGACCTAGCTGCCCGTGGCATCTGCACTCTGGAAGATCTTGCCGAGCAGGGTATCGACGACTTATCTGATATCGAAGGACTGAATGATGAGAAAGCAGGAGAACTCATTATGGCGGCCCGTAATATCTGTTGGTTTGGCGATGATGCATAAATAAACTGTAGCAGGAAGGAACAGAATGACAGAGGTAACCGTAAAATTACTGGCAGTAGAGATCCAGACATCGGTAGAACGTCTAATCCAGCAGTTCGCTGATGCTGGCATTCAGAAAACCGCAACTGACTCTGTTTCCCAGAAAGAAAAAGAAGCTTTGCTGGCCCACTTGAACCGCGAACAAGGCGGTTCTGGTAGTCAGCCAAGTAAATTGACACTACAGCGTAAAACACGCAGTACACTAAACGTTCCTGGCACTGGTGGCAAAAGTAAATCGGTAGCGATTGAAGTCCGCAAAAAACGCACATATGTAAACCGCGATGCTGTTGAACAGACTCAAGCGGAAGAACAGGCTAAGCGTGAAGCGGAAGAGCAGGCTCGGCGCGAGGTAGAAGAGAAGGCGCGGCTTGAAACTGAAGCGAAAAAACTCGCAGAAGAGCAAGCTAAACGTCTGGCTGAAGAAACAGCGAAACGTGAGGCACAAGAAAGCACTCAACGTGAAGCAGAAGAAAAAGCCAAGCGTGACGAGGCTGAACTGCCTCAACGCGAGGCGGCGGAAAAAGAAAAAGTGATTAAGCAACATACCGAAAACAAACCAAAATCAGCTCAGACAGAGCCTGCCGTGCAAAATGAAAAAGCGCGTCGTGAAGCCGAAGCAGCAGAATTAAAACGCAAAGCTGAAGAAGAAGTACGCCGTAAGGTTGAAGCGGAAGCTAAGCGTGTTGCAGAAGATGCTCGTCGTATGGCAGAAGAAAACCAAGGTAAATGGGCTGAAGAATCCGAGGTTAGTGGTGAAAGCAGTGACTACCACGTAACCACTTCCCCTCATGCCCGTGATGCAGAAGATGAAAACGACGCCAAAGTTGAAGGCGATCGCCGTGCCCGCACCCGTGGTGGCAAAGCTACCCGCCAGAAGAAGAATAACAAACATTCTGAATCTAAAGCTGATCGTGAAGAAGCACGCGCAGTAGGCCGTGGCAAAGGCAAACAGCGTAAACCGAGTTCTTTACAGCAGAGCTTCACCAAGCCTGTAGCAGCGGTTAACCGTGATGTCGTGATTGGCGAGACGATTACCGTCGCTGAATTGGCTAACAAAATGGCCGTCAAAGGTTCCCAAGTCATCAAAACCATGATGAAGATGGGTGCAATGGCGACTATCAACCAAGTCATCGATCAAGAAACTGCGCAAATGGTTGCCGAAGAAATGGGCCATAAAGTTATCCTGCGTCGTGAAAACGAGCTGGAAGAAGCGCTGATGAGCGATCGTGATACGGGTGAAACACTGGCAGAATCTCGTGCACCAGTTGTAACCATCATGGGCCATGTTGACCACGGTAAAACCTCTCTGCTGGACTATATTCGTTCCACCAAAGTCGCTTCAGGAGAGGCAGGTGGCATTACCCAGCATATCGGTGCTTACCATGTGAAAACTGAGAAAGGCATGGTGACTTTCTTGGATACTCCTGGTCACGCTGCGTTTACCTCCATGCGTGCACGTGGCGCGAAGGCAACGGATATCGTGGTTCTGGTTGTAGCTGCGGATGACGGCGTCATGCCTCAGACTATAGAAGCTATCCAGCATGCCAAGGCTGCTAGCGTACCTGTAGTTGTTGCAGTGAACAAAATCGACAAACCAGAAGCAGATCCTGACCGCGTGAAGAATGAACTTTCACAGTACGGCATCATTTCTGAAGAGTGGGGCGGTGAAACTCAGTTCATCAACGTGTCTGCTAAAGCAGGTCTGGGTATTGATGAATTGCTGGACGCGATTTTGCTTCAGGCTGAAGTTCTTGAATTGCAAGCAGTACGTACTGGTATGGCGAATGGTGTGGTCATTGAATCATTCCTGGACAAAGGCCGTGGCCCTGTTGCAACCATTCTGGTTCAGTCTGGTACTCTGAACAAAGGCGACATCGTCCTGTGTGGCTTTGAGTATGGCCGTATCCGCGCGATGCGTAACGAACTTGGCCGCGAAGTTATGTCAGCGGGTCCATCTATTCCAGTGGAAATCTTGGGTCTGTCCAGCGTTCCATCTGCGGGTGATGAAGCGACTGTTGTTCGTGACGAGAAAAAAGCACGTGAAGTAGCTCTGTATCGTCAGGGTAAATTCCGTGAAGTGAAACTGGCTCGTCAGCAGAAATCTAAACTGGAAAACATGTTTGCTAACATGGAAGAAGGTAAAGTATCTGAGCTGAACATCGTTCTGAAAACTGACGTTCAGGGTACATGTGAAGCAATCTGTGACTCACTGCTGAAACTGTCTACTGATGAAGTTAAAGTGAAAATCATCGGTTCTGGCGTAGGTGGTATCACTGAAACTGATGCAACTCTGGCAGCAGCATCCAACGCAATTATTCTGGGCTTCAACGTCCGTGCAGATGCCTCGGCACGTCGCATCATTGAAAATGAAAGCGTAGACCTGCGTTACTATTCCGTTATCTATAGTCTGATTGACGAAATCAAACAGGCAATGAGCGGTATGTTGGCACCAGAATACAAACAGCAGATCATGGGTCTTGCAGAAGTCCGTGACGTATTTAAATCACCTAAGTTTGGTGCTATTGCTGGTTGTATGGTGACAGAAGGTAACATCAAGCGTAATAACCCAATCCGCGTTCTGCGCGATAACGTGGTTATTTACGAAGGTGAATTGGAATCCCTGCGTCGCTTTAAAGATGATGTTAATGAAGTTCGTAATGGTATGGAATGTGGTATTGGTGTGAAAAACTACAATGACGTTCGCGTTGGCGACATGATTGAAGTTTTTGAAGTGATTGAAATTAAACGCTCCATCGATTAATACCATCATCTATCCAATAGATTTATTCCATTCTTGGGGGGCTTAATGCCCCCCAAAATGTCAGGAGATATAACAATGGCAAGAGAATTCAGTCGTACTCAGCGCGTTTCACAGGAAATGCAAAAAGAGATTGCCATCATTTTACAGCGTGAAGTCAAAGATCCGCGTATCAGCATGGCGACGGTCTCTGGTGTTGAGGTTTCCCGCGATCTGGCTTACGCCAAAGTATTTGTAACCTTTCTGAATGTTCTGGTAGAAGGACATGATTCAGGGAAGGTTGAAGAAGGTATTAAAGCATTGAACGAAGCCTCAGGTTTTATACGTTCTCTGCTGGGTAAAGCGATGCGTCTTCGTGTCATTCCTGAACTGACCTTTTCTTATGATAGTTCTCTGGTGGAAGGGATGCGCATGTCGAATCTGGTCAGCAATGTCGTGAAAAATGACGAGCAGCGCCGTGCATCTGCGGATCACAACGAGGAAAAATAATGGGGCGTCGTCGTAGAGGCCGTGCAATAAACGGTGTACTGTTGCTGGATAAGCCGCAGGATATTTCCTCCAATGATGCGTTACAGAAAGTAAGGCGGATTTTCAATGCCAGCAAAGCGGGTCATACTGGTGCGCTGGATCCACTGGCGACAGGTATGTTGCCGGTTTGCCTTGGCGAAGCGACCAAATTTTCCCAATTCCTGCTGGACTCTGACAAACGCTATCGAGTGATTGCCCGTCTGGGACAGCGTACAGATACTTCAGACTCACATGGACAGATCATTAGTGAACGTGAAGTACAAGTCACTCAGTCTCAGCTTGACGCAGCACTAGATACATTCCGTGGTGATACCATGCAGGTTCCTTCAATGTATTCTGCATTGAAACATCAGGGAAAGCCGCTGTACGAATATGCCCGCCGGGGTATTGAAGTTGAGCGGGAAGCGCGTCCTATCACTGTTTATGAATTGCAGTTCATTCGCTGGGAAGGTGATGAGCTGGAATTGGAAATACACTGTTCCAAAGGAACGTACATCCGCACCATTACTGATGATTTAGGTGAACTTTTGGGCTGTGGCGCACATGTGATTTATCTGCGCCGTTTACAGGTTGCCAATTATCCGAATCAAAGAATGGTGACGTTGGAACAGTTATATGAATTAAAACAACAGGCTGAAGATCAAGAAATGGAAGCGGGCGAGTTACTTGACCCATTGCTGCTGCCAATGGATACCGCCGTTGCTCATTTTCCTGTGATTCACTTGGCATCTGTGGTTGCGTCTTATTTTAAACAAGGGCAACCTGTCCGAAGCGGGCACAATCTGGCTTCGGGTGAACAGGTGAGAGTCACCGAAGGCGATGAAAATAAATTCATCGGCATTGCCGTGATTGACGATGATGGGCTAGTCGCTCCGCGTCGTCTGGTTGTTGAAATCGAAGCTGAAGCCGAAATTGAACAATGATAGTAACTGACAAGGAATTTTAAGCAGACAAATTGCGTAGAAACAGTGAATGGCGGCGATTGTGCTGTCTTGCGCTTCACCTATTTGCAGCGTAGAATACCGCGTCTATACATGAGTTGCTGAATTAGAGATCGGCACTCGTCATTTTAAACTACATATTTATTTGGAGTTATACTATGTCTCTAAGTACTGCTGCAAAGGCGCAGATTCTTGTTGATTTTGGCCGTGGCGCTAACGACAGTGGTTCCAGCGAAGTTCAGGTTGCCCTGCTGACTGCTGACATCAACCAACTGCAAGGTCACTTTTCTGAGCACAAAAAAGATCACCACAGCCGTCGTGGTCTGCTGAGAAAGGTTGCACAGCGTCGTAAGCTGCTGACCTACCTGAAGCGTAAAGATTTGGCTCGCTACACCACGCTGATTGAGCGCCTGGGTCTGCGTCGCTAATCGATGAGTTTCAGTGGAAAGGGGCCTAATCGGGCCCCTTTTCTTCTAGGAAGCGGAATTGAGAAATCGAAACACCGTTCCTAAAATCTGAATCTCTTCCGCTACAGTGACTCGCGCGGCTAATGAGAGTCCTTAAAGGAGTGAGCACTGTCATTAGTCGTGAGGGTGTAGCAAGAAGAGAAAGTCCATTGTTGCTGAGGCTTAATTGAAGTCGGCAACACTTACAAAGGAAAATTATTTTGCTGAATCCGATTGTTCGTAAATTCCAGTATGGTCAGCACACTGTGACCATCGAAACCGGTATGATGGCTCGTCAAGCGACAGCAGCCGTTATGGTAAATATGGATGATACTGCGGTATTTGTTACCGTTGTAGGCCAGAAAAAAATGAAGCCAGGGCAGAGTTTCTTCCCCCTGACTGTTAACTATCAAGAGCGTACTTACGCTGCGGGTCGTATTCCGGGAAGTTTCTTCCGTCGTGAAGGTCGTCCGGGTGAAGGTGAAACCCTCGTTGCCCGTCTGATTGACCGTCCTTTGCGCCCTCTGTTCCCAGAAGGTTTCCTGAACGAAGTTCAAATTATCGCAACAGTTGTTTCTGTTAACCCACAAGTAAACCCTGATATCGTTGGCATGATCGGTGCATCTGCTGCGCTGGCACTGTCTGGTATTCCGTTCAACGGCCCAATTGGTGCTGCCCGCGTGGGTTACATCAACGATCAATACATACTGAACCCAACCAGTGATGAATTGAAACACAGCCGTCTGGATCTGGTTGTTGCAGGTACAGAAGGTGCGGTATTGATGGTTGAATCTGAAGCAGAACTGCTGACAGAAGAACAAATGCTGGGTGCAGTTGTGTTTGGTCATGACCAGCAGCAGATTGTTATTGAAAACATCAATTCATTAGCTGCTGAGGCAGGTAAAGAAAAATGGGAATGGTCTGCAGAACCTGTCAACCAGTCACTGAATGATCGTGTTGCTGAACTGGCTGAAAGCCGTCTGGGTGATGCTTACCGCATTACCGAGAAGCAAGAGCGTTATGCTCAGGTTAACACTATCAAAGAAGACGTTTCTGCGGTCATTCTGGCAGAGTCTGCGGAAAAAGGTGTTGAGCTGGAAGAAGGTGAAATACTTGATGTGCTGTCTGTTCTGGAGAAAAACGTTGTTCGTGGCCGTGTTCTGAATGGCGAGCCTCGTATTGACGGCCGTGAAAAAGACATGATACGTGCTCTGGACGTTCGTACTGGTGTGCTGCCACGTACTCACGGTTCATCCCTGTTTACCCGTGGTGAAACTCAGGCGCTGGTTGCAGCAACTCTGGGTACAGAGCGTGATGCTCAAGTCATCGATGAACTGATGGGTGAACGTACTGACCGCTTCCTGTTCCACTATAACTTCCCTCCGTACTCTGTAGGTGAAACTGGTATGGTTGGTTCACCAAAACGTCGTGAAATCGGTCATGGTCGTCTGGCGAAACGTGGTGTATTGGCTGTAATGCCAAGTGCCAGCGAATTCCCGTATACCGTCCGCGTTGTGTCAGAGATCACCGAATCCAACGGTTCTTCTTCTATGGCTTCTGTTTGTGGCGCATCACTGGCGTTGATGGACGCAGGTGTGCCAATTAAGGCTGCCGTTGCGGGTATCGCTATGGGTCTGGTGAAAGAAGGGAATAACTTTGTTGTTCTGTCTGATATTCTGGGTGATGAAGATCATCTGGGCGATATGGACTTTAAAGTTGCGGGTAGCCGTGATGGTATCAGTGCATTGCAAATGGATATCAAGATTGAAGGCATTACCCGTGAAATCATGCAGATTGCCCTGAATCAAGCCAAAGGTGCCCGTCTGCATATTCTGAGCGTGATGGAGCAGGCAATCGAAGGCCCGCGCAATGATATCTCTGAATTCGCACCACGCATTCACACCATTAAGATCAATCCAGACAAGATCAAAGATGTGATTGGTAAAGGTGGTTCTGTCATCCGTGCATTGACAGAAGAAACTGGCACTACCATTGAAATCGAAGATGATGGTACCGTGAAGATCGCGGCAACTGACAGTGATAAAGCACGTCATGCCATCAGCCGTATCGAAGAAATCACTGCTGAAGTTGAAGTCGGCCGCATCTATAATGGTAAAGTGACCCGTATTGTTGACTTTGGTGCATTTGTTGCCATCGGCGGCGGTAAAGAAGGTCTTGTGCACATTTCTCAGATCGCGGACAAACGTGTAGAGAAAGTCACTGATTATCTGCAATTGGGTCAGGAAGTACCGGTTAAAGTACTGGAAATCGATCGTCAGGGTCGTATTCGCCTGAGCATGAAAGAAGCAGTGGCTACTACCGATGACGCACCACAAGCACCAGAAGCATCAGTAGAATAAATTTGACGTAAAGAGCGGCATCCTGTAAAAAGGGCGCCGTTTATCCCGATATATTTCGAGTGACAGCCAAAAAAGCCGGGCTTGAAAGATGCAGGGGAAGTCAGTTTTGGGCAGGATGCCTGAAACATACAATGTGGGTGGAGTAACTGGGCATTCTGATTGATGTCTGACTTCGGGAGTGGAAAATGAATTCTTTTCTGCGCTGGTGTTATGTTGCAGCTATTTTTCTCCTTGTGGGATGTGGCAGCACTGGGTGGCGTAAAAATGAACTTATTGCTATTCCATTACAACCGACATTGCAACAAGAGGTTATTCTGGCTCGTATGGAACAAATACTTGCGAGTCGGTCACTTACAGAAGATGAGTATGCACAGCTTTTATATGAGCGCGGTGTACTGTATGATAGCCTCGGGCTGAGAGCACTAGCACAGAATGATTTTTCAGTAGCTTTGTCTATCCGCCCTGATATTCCTGAAATTTTTAATTATCTGGGAATTTATTTTACGCAGGCAGGTAATTTTGATTCTGCCTATGAAGCGTTTGATTCTGTTTTAGAGCTTGATCCAACTTACAACTACGCGCGAATGAATCGCGGCATTGCACTGTATTACGGTGGCCGCTATCGATTGGCGCAGGATGATCTGCAGGCGTTTTATCAAGACGATCCAAATGATCCCTTCCGTTCGTTGTGGTTGTACCTTGTGGAAGATAAAATCGATCCTAAGGTTGCAATGACTAATTTGTCGCACCATTTTGACAAAGCGAACCGGGGGCTATGGGGCTGGAATATCGTTGAATTCTATTTGGGCAAAATCAGTGAAAAGACACTGATGGAGCGTTTGCAACAGAATTCAGCGGATAACACTTCGCTCGCTGAGCATCTCAGTGAAACTGACTTCTATTTAGGTAAACATTACCTAAGTCTGGGGGATGAGGATAGCGCAGCTGCGTTATTCAAGCTGACGGTAGCTAACAATGTCCATAACTTTGTTGAGCACCGCTACGCATTGTTGGAATTGGCGCTGCTAGGCCAAAGACAAGATGACTTATCGGAATCGAACCAACAATAGCTGACGAACATTTTCATGACAGATTTTTAAGTCCACATCCTTAAGAGGTGGGGGCTTGTTTGTTCGTTTAATAACATAATTTGAGCCAGTTCACATTTTAAATGAAAATGACAGAAATTCTTTTCACTGTGTTATGTAGACTGGCCGCCACGATTAATGAGGCACCATTACATGACCACTGAGACTGAAATCTCTTTTGCTGATTTAGGTTTATCGGCACCAATTCTTTCTGCACTGGGAGACATGGGCTATGAGAAGCCTTCTCCTATTCAACAACAATGCATTCCTCACCTGCTGAACGGTCGTGACGTGCTGGGCATGGCACAGACTGGTAGTGGTAAGACTGCGGCATTCACCTTGCCATTACTGCATAACATTGATGCTGAACTTAAAGCTCCACAGATCCTTGTGTTAGCGCCTACCCGTGAACTGGCGGTACAGGTTGCTGAAGCGTGTTCAGATTTCTCTAAACATATGCGCAGTGTGAATGTCGTTGCACTCTACGGTGGGCAGCGTTACGACGTTCAATTACGTGCCCTGCGTCAGGGACCACAAATTGTAGTGGGAACCCCGGGCCGTCTGCTGGACCACCTGAAACGTGGAACATTGGATCTGTCCAACCTGAAGGGTCTGGTACTGGACGAAGCTGACGAAATGCTGCGTATGGGCTTTATCGAAGATGTTGAAAACATCATGAGCCAGATCCCTGCTGAACACCAGACAGCTCTGTTCTCAGCAACTATGCCGGAAGCGATTCGTCGTATTACCCGTCGTTTCATGAAGGATCCACAGGAAGTTCGTATTCAGAGCAGCGTGACAAACCGTCCTGACATCAGCCAGAGCTACTGGTTTGTTAACGGTGTGCGCAAAAACGAAGCGCTGGTACGTTTCCTTGAAGCAGAAGATTTTGATGCTGCAATTATTTTCGTGCGTACCAAAAATGCAACGCTGGAAGTAGCTGAAGCGCTGGAGCGTAACGGTTACAACTCTGCGGCACTGAATGGTGATATGAATCAGACTCTGCGTGAGCAGACTCTTGAGCGTTTGAAAAATGGTCGTTTGGACATCCTGATTGCAACTGATGTTGCCGCTCGTGGTCTGGATGTTGAGCGTATCAGTCTGGTTGTTAACTATGACATCCCAATGGATGCAGAGTCTTATGTACACCGTATTGGTCGTACTGGCCGTGCAGGTCGTGCAGGTCGTGCTCTGCTGTTCGTTGAAAACCGTGAACGTCGCTTGTTGCATAACATCGAACGCACCATGAAGCTGACTATCCCAGAAGTTGAACTGCCAAATGCAGAGCTTCTGAGCCAGCGTCGTCTGGAGAAATTCGCAGCTAATGTTCAGCAACAACTGGAAAGCAGTGACTTGGATCAGTACCGTGCACTGTTGGCTAAGTTGGGCACTACTGGTGAAGAGCTGGATATGGAAACACTGGCCGCAGCTCTGCTGAAAATGGCACAAGGCGAGCGTCCACTTATTCTGCCACCAGATCCAGTTCGCCGTCCTCGCCGTGAATTCAACGACCGTGATGACCGTCGCCGTAATGCTAATGCTAATGGTTTTGGCGATCGTGACAGAGGTGATCGAGGCGACCGAGGCGGCGACAAAGGTGACCGTCCTCGTCGTGAACGTCGTGACGTGGGTGATATGGAACTGTATCGCATCGAAGTGGGCCGTGATGATGGCGTTGAAGTTCGTCACATCGTGGGCGCAATTGCGAACGAAGGTGATATCAGCAGCCGTTATATCGGTAATATCAAACTGTTCGCTACTCACTCAACGATTGAGCTGCCAAAAGGAATGCCAGGGGAATTACTGTCTCACTTTACCCGCACTCGCATCCTGAACAAGCCTCTGAACATGCAATTGATGGGTGATGCACAACCATTTGAACGCCGTGAGCGTCGTAGTGGTGGTGGTGGCCGTGGTGGAAATGGCGGTGGCAATGGCGGTGGCAACGGTGGCAATGGCCAACGTCGTGATCGTGATAATGCTGGTAATAATGGCGATCGTCGTTTTAGCAACGAACGTCGTGGCGGCGGTGAGCGTAGTTCTTTCCGTGGTCGCAGCAACGATGGCTTAAACGGTGGTGCACCACGTCGTCGTCAAAGCAACAGTAACAGCACTAGCAACGTATAAGCGTACATCAACGTTTCATCGGTTTGATTGCTAGAGATTAGCAGTTGCGTTGAAAATATCGCAATGATGTATTAAAAAAGCCCTTTCTCTTAACGGAGAAGGGGCTTTTGTTATTTTAGGCTGATTTTTTGGGAAGACGTTTATTCAGTTCGGCTTTGACTTCACTATCTGAAAGTAAGCGCTCACCTTGATGAATAACCATTTTTCTTATATGACCTCTGAAACCGCGATGAGTCACTTCCTGCAAAATTCGTGTTTCTACAGGGCATAGTCCTCCTTCGCTTTGATCCAGAGGATGAATAATGACCCGATGATTCCAGTCTAAAAAACGCCTTAACCCTTTCCTGAAACCATGTCGCTTGAGTAATGTGAATAACTGACTTTCTGCGTTAAAAAATTCACCAACCAGCAAACGTGTGGTACTGAAATCTCCCTTAATCTCCAGCTCTTTCTGAGTCTTAAGGTCTTTCAGGATCATTAGGTTTGTTTTTATTTTGAGATAAAAATCTGCCAAGAGCATTTCCTTTGTTTATTTTTCCTGTAGGGTTCGTAAATTATGCCCTAAGCAGCAATTAATTTAATCCCAGTTCTTCTTTCAGTGGTTTTAGATAACGACGGCTGACCGGAATGTGTTCATCATTGCTCAGAACCAGCTCCGCTTGTCCATTTTCCCCAAAAACAATCTCCCGTAAATGAGTCATATTGACCAGATATTGACGGTGACAGCGAGTCAGCGAAGTACGGCTCTCCAGTGTGCGTAGAGTCAACTCAGTAAAACCTTCTTGCCCACTGGCGTTCATGACATACACACCACTCAGTCGGGAAGTGACATACAGTACATCATCCAATGGCATCAGCCAGATCCGGCTGCGCCCTGTGCAGGGAATATATTTCAGTTGTTCATCTTCGCGTGGTAAGTCGGCGAGATTCTGTTTTTGATAGCCGGAACGTAATCGTTGCAACGTTTTACTCAGACGCTCTTTTTCCAGTGGTTTCAGTAAATAATCGAACGCATGTTCTTCAAAAGCTTGCACAGCATATTCATCAAAAGCAGTCAGAAAAACAATATAAGGACGATGTTCAGGATCGAGCATTCCTACCATTTCCAGCCCAGTAATGCGGGGCATCTGAATATCAAGGAAAACGACATCCGGTTTAAGACGATGGATAGCTCCGATCGCCTCAACTGCGTTGGCACACTCACCGATGATTTGGATATCCGTTTCCTCTTCCAGCAGGCAACGTAGATTTTCGCGAGCCAGTGGCTCATCGTCAACAATCAATACATTCATATTTATGCCGTTTTTTACCCTCTTTTTCTAATGGTAAACATAAAATGACACGGGTAAATTCTTCTGGTTGGCACTGAACTTTTACACCATATTGTTCACCATAACGAAGCTGCAAGCGTTTATCTACCAGACTCATCCCAAGCCCATCTCCCATTTTTATTGGACAATAAAGCCCCGCGTTATCTTCAATCTCGACCAATAACAAACTGTTTTCTTTATGGGCCCTAATCGTAATTCTTCCTGTATCAAGTAACTGTGATGTACCATGTTTAATTGCATTTTCTACCATCGGCTGTAGAGAAAATGCAGGCAATCTTGCATCACACAGGGATTCTGGAATCTCTATGACAATCTGTAGATGCTCACGGAAACGGGCTTTCTCAATTTGTAAGTAAGCGTTCACATGCTCAATCTCGTTCTCCAGCGTAGCAATCTCTTCAGGCCGCTTTAAATTTTTGCGGAAGAATGTCGAAAGATACTGTACAAGCTGGCCTGCTTGCTGACTATCCCGACGGATCACCGCTTGTAATGTATTCAGGGCATTAAATAAAAAGTGAGGATTCACTTGCGCGTGAAGCAGCTTTACTTCTGATTGCAGCAAAGATTGTTTATTCCGCTCATATTGCCCGGCAAGAATTTGGGCAGAAAGCAGACTGGCAATTCCCTCACCTAATGTACGATTAATGGAGCTGAATAAACGATTTTTAGCTTCATACAATTTTATCGTGCCAATCACCTGCTGATTTTCTCCCCGTAAAGGGATCACCAGAGCAGAACCAAGTTTACAAATAGGACTAAGAGAACAGCAATAAGGCGTTTCGTTACCATCGGCATACACAACTTCATTTTTTTCAATAGCGCGACGCGATTGTTCGGAAGCGATAGGTGTACCGGGCAAATGATGATCCGAACCGATACCAATAAATGCCAGTAATTTTTCTCTATCCGTGATCGCGACAGCCCCGATTTCTAATTCCTGATAAATCACTTTTGCCACACGCATACTGTTATCTTCATTGAACCCTTTACGCAGAATGCCTTCGGTGCAGACCGCAATTTTTAAAGCTTGGGCGGAAAAAGCACTGGTATATTTTTCGAAAATAGCGCGTCTGTCCAAGAGAATGCGTATAAACATGGCTGCCCCGATGCTATTGGCGATGATCATCGGGGCGGCGATATCCTTTACCAAACTCAATGCTTCATCGAAAGGGTTGGCAAGGAGCAGGATAATGCCCATTTGGGTACACTCAGCAAATAAAGTAACAATAGCCGCGGTCCACGGATTCAGCAGCTTATTAATCTGCCCTCGTTTCATCAGATAAATATGTACAAGACCGCCTAATACGCCCTCTACAATCGTGGATACCATACAACTGAATGCTGTCATTCCACCAAGAGAATAACGATGCAATCCTCCCGTGAATCCCACCATTGCCCCTACCGTTGGCCCACCGAGAAAACCACCCAATACAGCCCCAATTGCACGGGTATTCGCAATGGAATCATTAACATTTAGCCCAAAATACGTTCCCATGATGCAAAAAATGGAAAAAATGACATAACACATCAGTTTATGGGGTAAACGAACAGTGACTTGCAGCAAAGGTATAAACAGAGGCGTTTTACTCAGTAGCCAAGCGATCACCAGATAGATACACATTTGCTGAAGTAATAACAACACGAGGTTAAATTCGTACATATTTTTTCATTGAGTGATTAATAACGATAAATAAATTTAAAGCGCCATTATCAAAGGTTGAATTTAATCCCGTCAATAGGCTACTGGCAGGATAAAGTAGATATGTACCCGTCGTCTTTCAAATTGCAGCGTTGGGGATGCGTTCCCTTGCCGTCGCGCTGCAACTCGAAATCCATTGGATATAAGACTGGGAAAGGACAATCCGCTCCGGCTGGAGCGGATATTACGTTAAGAAATGACGATCAATGAGGCGTCTTATTGCTTGCAGATGGTATAGTCTGTGGTGATTTTATTGACAATATGCAATTGTCCATCATCTATGTTCACTGAATAATGAGCATGTTTCAGATGGCTATCTTCTGTGTATGGGGTGGAAGAACGATAAGCACGTTGTTGTGGCCACCCGTATATATCATGTATTGCGTTGTTTGGATGTGCGCGGTATAAGCTCATTAACTCTTCTTTGTTGGGTAATGTGCCGTGTATCCCCTTACAGTACAGTTCGGCACCCTTGTGGATGCGTTTAGGCCAAACTTCACCCTCTTCAGTACGAGTATCTATTGCTTTATAGTGGAGCCTCGTGACTTCCGCTTGCAATTTAGGGCGAGTAAAGATAATGCCATTTTCTGCCTCCGCGACATCAACCATGTGCCCCCAGAAATTTGCGACGTCGACATCCGGGCTGGTTACAACCGTGAAAATAACATCTTGTGTTTGAGGTGCAGCCGTTCCGTCCGGAGTGACAGACAGTGTCGTCTTCACGCCAAGTCCATTAGGGTCGGTGACGACAACAGACAGCATACCTTGCTCATCGGTGAAATCTTGGTATACCCCAGGTTGTCCATTGAGTAAGACAGTCGGAGTTTCAGAATCCCCTTTTCGGTTTAGTGCCCTGATAGCGTTAACTCTGACTGCGACATTTCTGACCAATTGTCCATGATTCAGCGTCTTGATCTTCAGCGTGATTGATTCGCCTTTTTTGACCTTATCGGCACTTATCGTTGTTGTCATATTATCGGCAAGTCCTCTGACTGTGCCGCCTTTGCCACCATCATGAGTATGATTGCCTTGCTCGGCACTCATGCTGGTATCAACGATATTGGTATTCCCAATGAGATCAAGCGCGTTTTGGGCTTGTACTACAACTTCTTTCACCGTACCGGCATCTGATAGTGTCAATGTATAGTCAGGGATTTTGCCTGATTCGGTGATCGTATGGCCTTTTGAAATGTCAGTGCTGCCTTTGTCACCCCAGACATAACGAGATTTATCGGTTGTATCACCGTGATTGGGATTAAAGGTATAGGTCGCACTTAATTTTTGCCCCATTTCTAACTTGCCAAAGATAGTCAGATTTTTGACGAGTGGGGCGTCAGGATGTACGAACAGGATCTCAACGGGTTTGATGGTAATACCGTTTACTTGTGGCGTAATTTTCAGTACCCCGATTTTTTCGCCGGCAGTAAGCAGGGATTGATAGATGCCCGGTCGAGTTTCTTGCATTGTTTCGATCTGTGGATCACTGCCTTTTCCGCTTAATCCACTGGCGATCAATTTGATATCTGGGGCGATTCCAGTGATGGGATCTCCCTCTTTATTTTTCAGTGTCAATGTGAGGCGGGTATTGGAATGCCCATCAGCCGCCAATTCTTTATCTTTTGTCGTGAAAGTGGATTGATTGGCACTGGCTTCTGCACGAAGCACTTGTAGCTGCATCTCTGCTCGCTTGGACGCGTTTCCTTTTTCATCGTAAGCAATAGCGCTCACGGTGTAGGTATTGTTGCCCTGAAGTTGATATTTTGGCAGGGTCAGTAAGTAGTGTGTTCCACCCTGAGATTTAATTCCGCCACCATTAGCAAACAGTCTTGGGGCATCCCATTTAATCTCTTTAAATCCATATTTGCTCTTGATGCTGATGTGAAGAGGTTTGATATCCCCCGCATGACCGACAATCAAGTTATCCATTGCCAGAGAGATCACTTCACGTTTACGGTACTCTAAAACGATCTGATTATTACGATCGACTAAATCATAGCGACCACCTTGCAGAGTACGTCTGAATGTCACCGCATCCGGATCAATTTGTTGTGACCACGGAGTACCGATTTCATAATTCAGTTCCATATTGAACTGTGTTTCTCCGTTACCGGATACATCCTGTCTGCGGTCAATACCGAAAGTCAGTAATGGAATAGGGGTGTAATTAATTCCCGCCGTAAACGCAGAGGGGTTTGTTCCCCGATGATCTTTATTGATTAACCCGACCTCATTCCCGAAATATTGTTCATACACTAACTTTCCGCCAAGTTGTGGCAAGGAGGGAATGTAACCTTGTACTCTCAGATCGAAACCGTTGGCCGGGCGTTCATCATAATCTTTCAAAAGGTGGGATTCTTTCCAGTTACTTAAACGGAAGTAGCTGTTTACGCCTAATTTCAGATAATCGCGGGCATATTCTGCGCCAAGACCAAAGCGGGTATTCTTTCCCGTGAAATCATGGTCAAGAAAAGCATTATAACCCAGCATCCAGCCGTCAAAAAAATAACGTTGTCCTACCCCTATATTGACGGTATTGCGTTTATCAATATTGCGCAGGCCAAACTGAGTAAAAGTCATTTGGCTTCTGGTATCGTGCAAAGGCAGCAACATATCGAGTTGGCTGCCATTCAAGCGGCCATGATTATCTATATTGGCTTGCACACGCGCTGTACCGTAGCGTCCTAACCAATCTTGAATTTGTCGGTTGGCTTCTCCCATCGCCAGATGACTTATCTGACTCGCTGCGCTATTCCCAATGTTGTCATGGGTTAACAGATGACCAACTTGAGAGGCAATCTCAGCCAGGCGGTGAGGGTTTTCATCTCTAGAAGAAGCCTGACTTAATGAAGAATAATTAAAAGGTAAAAATTTATTGGTGCGGGGTTTAGGTACATCAATTTCACTGCCGGCGCCAAGTGCAGTAAAAGGTTTGTCAAAGGTACGAAGTTGATTGATCTTTTTTAAGTCGGTGACAGTTAAACCATAGCGTTTGGCAACAGTATTGACTGTTTCTCCTGACTTCAGGATATAAGGCTCTGTTGATAGTGCCA
The DNA here is from genome assembly GCF_033949345.1 of Xenorhabdus littoralis. Taxonomy (NCBI): domain Bacteria; kingdom Pseudomonadati; phylum Pseudomonadota; class Gammaproteobacteria; order Enterobacterales; family Morganellaceae; genus Xenorhabdus; species Xenorhabdus littoralis. The sequence continues at coordinate 80,368 of NZ_VCDP01000016.1, read as the reverse complement.
ATATTTCATTTTGAGAAGTCGTCTGTGTTTCGGCATTAGTGAGAGTCGGAGTAAATACGCAAGCAACCGGAAATACAAATTGAGTGACAATGTTCACCCAAGCTACACGTTTCAGCAAATATTGCTGATTCTGTAGCCACGACTTATCGAATTTTTTGTTCATAAATATAAACCTACAACAATAAAAAAATATCAGGTGACAATCTGGATTAAACTTATTTATTTCAGCGTATTGCCTTAATTTTGATGTCAGCCATGAGTCGAGTGATCAGGAAGAAAGCGTCACGTCATTACGGATCAAAAAAATGACAACATGGCATTGCCTGATCTGAGGTATTACAAAATAGTTAATGAATATTGCTGAATGATTAACATATAGATTTTTGATCTATATTTATTCATTTATCGGGTTTTTTATTCCAACATAAAATCATTTATTGATCAATATAACTTTCTTTGTTGATTATTTAAGAGGAAAAAGGAAGTTAATAAAAAGAGGGGATTTCATCCAATTTTGAGTTGTCTTGATGCTAAAAATACACTTATTTTAATTAGTTTTGTAAAAACAAATAGTTATCATTTTTCTTTGGGTTACTCAGATACTCTCGTCTGGTCAAAATAAAAACAGCATAAAATATAAGAGAATATTGTTTGTTAAGAAATTGTTTGTGTAATGGATTTTCTTTCGATTTTTTCTTTTTCTAAACACAAAAAGCACAATCAATGTCCGGTTATCGTATCGTATCGCAGAGGGCTTAGTTTAAAGTTTGGTGTTTGGGGTTAACTATGACCGAGGAGTTATTATTGTTTTTTTTGTGATTCAGATATTATTTATATTCTGCAAAATCGCATATAGGTCATATAATTATTAAAGTTTAAATTTTTATGTATTAGATCAAAAAATGATCTCAAAATCATTATTAACTGATATTTTTTTATCAGGGGGATCTTATTGTCGTAAAAATGATAAACATAAAGATATTCTTATTATGCTAGTGTTTTTTCAAAGTTAAAGTGTGAAATTGGAGTAGTGCTAGATTCGCTTTATTGGAGATTGTCATGAGAAAATATATCACACAGGACGAATGGAAGCGTGTTTTTGCTGTATTAACCAATTCTGTAAATAAAGAGCGTGATCAGTGTTTATTGTACTTGACTTATATTCATGGCCTACGTGTGAGTGAGTTGATTTCATTAAATGTCTCTGATATTGATATCGCAGGAAAGACCATTTATATAAAGCGATTAAAAAATGGTTTTTCGACAACACACCCTATATCAGAAACGGAAAAAAAGCTTATCTTGAAATGGTTGCAAGTCAGAAATGACAACAGAGTGTACCGAGCTTCTTCATGGTTATTTCCTTCGCGTAAGGGGGGAAGATTATCGCGTCAGTGGGTACATGTATTAATGGGAAGATACGGGGAACAAGCAGGACTGACCATCAAATTACACCCACACAAATTGCGACATTCATGTGGATTTGAACTTGCTAATCAGGGGTTAGACACCCGGCTAATTCAGGATTATTTAGGGCACCGCAATATACGCCATACTATGCACTACACCGCCAGCAACCCAGAACGCTTTTATAAGGCATGGCAACGTAATCAAAAGCTGAAGATTAATAGTGGTAAATATCTTGCCCCTTAGTGACTGATAAAATCTATTTAGCGACTACGTTTTTCTCTATTTCTACAATGACGATATCAAGTTCTAACGGAAAACAGCATATATTGCTTAAATAGAGTAGATATTCTAACGAGATATAAAAAACAGGCCGGAAAGATCACAGAGATTTTTTCGGCTTTTTTATCTACTTCAGCGAAATACCATAATAAAACAAGGGGAATAAGAATAACATTTACTGCACTAAGATATTTTATTTTCTATTGTTTACTATTTTATTTTAATTATTATAGGTTGTTATGATTTTTTATATTTGATATAAAAAATCAATAATACAGAAATAGTGTTTATTTTTTATTCTGTCCTAATGTCAATTTAATAGATTGTCATAGATAAAAATATCTGAATAAGAATCATGAAAAGACAAAGCAGCACTCATTTATTCTGTAAAAGCAATATATAATTATATCAATATTGCTTTTAATAACTATAAAACTGTAGTATGCCAATATATCGAATGCTTAGTCTTATTTTTATATTAGGTTTCATTGGTTTTTTCTTGCCAATATTTATTTTGATAAAAATGAATATTAATACTAATATATACCTATTGGTTAATATAACGAAAGTAATGATAACCATTAATTATTAAGAGGATGTCTGGGTCAGTGTGTTAGCTACAGTTATTTTTTTTCAATTTAAAATCATAAATATTACTTAACTTACTTGAGAGAGATTTGCCATTTCAATTTACATGCTAATGTGTTAGTTATTTTAAAATTGATAAATATATTAATTTGAAATGGTTATGATTTTTATTCGTTTTATTTATTTAAGTTCATTAATTTGTACTCTGTAAGTGTTTTTATCTAAATGAGGGGCGGGTTAACTGAGAGATGCTAAAATGCATATTGCGGTTGATATTTGAGCGGAATTGTGTTTTCAGACTATTTTTATAGGCATTTTATTTTTATCAGTGATCAGGCGCACGGATTTCTAAAAAGAAGTTTACTCAGCAGTGTCACACTACATTGTTAACTTTATATAGAGCTTAGACCTGATAGCACGCTTGGGGCTTGCAGAACATAATGAAGAAAAGAACACTTTTCACCATATTATTAATTATTTTCCTGATCGCAATGGCGGTACTTTTTCGCTCTCACAATCAGAATCTGTTGTTGCAGGGGGAAGTTGATGCACCAGAAGTCATTATAGCGTCCAAAGCTTCTGGTCGAGTGGTTACGCTTCATGTTGAGCGGGGAGATGAGGTTAAGGCAGGACAACTGATGGTAAGTCTGGAAAGCCCGGAAATGGCTGCGAAAGTTGCCGCAGCGCAAGCTGCCCGTGATCAGGCCAGGGCAAAACTTGAATTATCCCTGCATGGAACCCGTGAAGAGAGCATTCGCAATTTAGAGGCTGTTCTTGCACAGGCTCAGTCCGGGTACAAAAATGCACAACGTGAATTTGAGCGCCTCAGCAATATGTCAGTCAAAGGTTACGTGTCTGCCAGTGAATTGGATAGTGCGCGTAATGCTCGCGATGTCGCCTACCAGAAAATGCTGGGGGCTAAAGCCGAGATGGATGCAGGGAGAAACGGTGATCGCATTGAACTTCGCCAACAATATCAGGCTGCACTGAATGAAGTGGAAGAAAAACTGCGTGAGTTGAAAATTCAGAGTGATGATCTACAGGTAAAAGCGCCCGTTGAGGGTGAAGTCGGGCCACTGCCAGCAGAAGTCGGTCAGCTTTTTAATGCCAATAGCCCGTTAGCGACATTGGTACGCGTTCCACAAGCTTACTTCGTCTATAACCTGCGTGAGGATATTCTGGCGAAAGTGCGTAAGGGGGACAAAATCAAACTACGTGTCCCTGCTCTCGATAAAGAAATTGAGGCCGAAATCCGTTATATCGCGCCAATGGGTGATTATGCGACAAAACGTGCAACCCGTGCGACAGGGGATTTTGACCTGAGAACGTTTGAGATCCGGTTATACCCATTGCAGCCCATTGATGGGCTACGTCAGGGCATGAGCGCGTTATGGGTCTGGGATAAATAAGGTAACGGCCTGATGAACAGAAAAGCGGCGTGGCACAGTTTTGAACTGGCGTTCACACGAGAACTTAAGGCTGCACTTCACAGTCCTATTTTTCACTGGCTGAGTTGGTTGTTTCCTTTGCTGCTGTTTATCTTAATCAGTGCAAATTTCTCAGAAGGAACATTGTTCAACCTGCCAGTATCTGTTGTGGATAATGATCAAAGTAAGTTGTCCCACACACTGATCCGCAACTTGAACGCAGCGCCTCATGCGGATATCAAGTCTTATGACAATAACCTGCCAGAATCCTTGGAACGTCTGAGTAGTGCTCAGGATTATGCGCTGCTTTACTTCCCTGAGAATTTTGAAAAAGACGCTTTAAGTGGCAGGCAACCTACGGTGAGTATCTATTACAATGCTCTGTTTTACGGTGCAGGGCGTTATTCGATTCAGGATTTCAGCGGGTTGATGGCGGAAACAAATGCAAAATATCGTGCAATTATCGCATCTGAAATAGGTCGCCAGCTTCCCCCCTTAGCCAAAGCCACGATGTCCTATGACAGTCTGTTTAACGCCAGTGGCAGCTATATTTATTACCAACAATTTGCGGTGATCATCCATCTATTACAGCTTTTTGTTGTGACATGCACCATTTACACGATGTCCAGAGATAAGCAACTTTTGAACACGAAATCTTTCGTGGGGGCATTATTAGGCAAATTGGGGCCTTATACCTTAATTTTTACACTGTTATTAATCGTAGAAATCACAGCACTGGTTGTTTTTTCTGATGCAAAAGTAGCAGGCAATCCTCTCTATATGCCAATTGTTGGATTTTTCTATGTTATTGCTGCACAAAGCATTGGATTGTTGTTATTTACTTTTACCAGCAGTGCAATCACCGCCTATTCCTTAATTGGGATGCTGGTGAGTATTGCGATGACTTTCTCCGGCATGGTCGTGCCTGAACTCTCAATGGTATGGCCTGCAAGGATCATTTCTAATCTTGAACCTCTGACTCATGCTTTGAATGCTATGTTTGATATCTTTCTGAGGGAAGTATCTTTACAGATTATCCTGCATGTTTGCCTGATATTACTGATCTATCCTGCGGTCTGCGGCTTATTGATCCGCCATCGTTTATGGAAGCGCCTTAATCAATCAGAGGGGACTGCATGATGTCGGATAATGGACAAGTCAATTGGAAGTTATACTGGCAGACATTCCGCAACATCTTTCTGGGCATGTTGGAAAAGCCCATGTGGTTACTCTTGATCATTTCGTTGTGTGTGATGAGTATGGTTTACGTGCGTCCTTCTCTGTGGGATTTGCCTGTGGCGGTGATCGATCAGGATCACAGTCATGCGAGCCGGGCACTGATCCGTCACATTGATTCTACGGCGAAAGTGGAAACCAAAGGCTATAACAATCTCGATAATGCCCGTCGGGACATGCTCCAGAGAAAAATTTTTGCCATTATCATCGTGCCTGTTGATTTTGAAAAACATTTGCTGAGCGGACGAAATGTCACCGTCCCTGTTTATGGCGATGCGACTAACCGCCTTGCCAACGGGCAAATCCAACAGGATTTGGCATTAGCCTATCAGCAGCTCTTGTCAGAATTTGATGGCGCACTGTTGTTGAAAGCGGGTTTTAGCATAGAGCAGGTGAAACTCTTGCTACAGCCAATCCGTGGGGAAACAATTGGGTTATTTAACCCGGGTATCAGCTATGCAGCGATAGTTTTTCCCGGTTCATTGGTGATGCTGTTGCAGCACTCCTTATTGATTGCTTGTGTCCGCGTCAGTGTGGCGATAAGAGAGACACCTAAAGGCAAGCCACCACTCCCTGTCTATTTAGGGGCACTGTCTGCTTTAATCCCCATCTGGCTGTTTTTGTCGGTGATCTTTTTTGTCTTGTGGCCGTGGGTATTGGGGTATCGACAAGATGCTCCGATTTATCTCTTGTTGCTACTGACATTTCCATTTTTGCTAGCGGTATTGGGGCTGGGCAAATTGGTTACGGAATGTTTGCGTAGTGTGGAAATGATCTACCTGACCCTCGCTTTTATTACTACGCCGATTTTCTACATTTCAGGTACGATTTGGCCGATTCAGGCGATGCCCGATTGGGTGCGGATGATTTCATCGGCGCTGCCATCCACTTGGGCGACAAAAGCAATCGCGGGCATCAACCAAATGGGATTGCCATTACACAGCGTGTTCAGGGATATTGGCATGATGCTGCTGCTTGGGGTGATATATATGATTTTGGGGATTTTAGTCAGTATGTTGCGCAATAGGGAATTGCAGGTTATTACCCAGCGCATTAAACGATTTTTTATCCATAATCGATAAGCTTGTACATCATCCATACCATAACCCATCCATACCATAACCCATACATCCCCATAAAATAAGAAACGCGCGTCAATGACGAAGGGGGAGCAGGCGGTTGGCTCCTACTTCAAACTGCCAACAAAATCCCAATTTATCACATTAATTCAGCAGACTTACCCGCCAGCCACGGGAAAGCCCGACGGGCTTTTGATTTAGAGCACTATGGCTTTCATTTTTTCTTATGTTTATCCTGTAGACGTTTTGTTATGAGGGATTTATTATCGATTCTTGATGTGGGATCGGGAAATACAGCAAGATCTTGGCAGAATAGGGCGTTACTTTGCATGAAAAGGAGTCTGAGCTGTGTTAAATAAAATCCACTCCCATTTAGTAAATCAAGGGCCTGCATTACTGCGTTTCCCATTGAAAGCTACCCCTTTTATCTTACAGCGTCAGATGCTGGAACAGCTTCTTAGTTGGCAATTTAGAGAAGCATTGGTCGCGGGAGAACTGGCATTTTTGGCGTCCCGCTGGTTGAAGGTAGAAGTCAGGGATCTTGGTTTACGGATCGAAGGAAACACAGAATTGGGACTGCATGTGAAAAATCTGATGGATTCTATTGAACTGGAATCTATGCCATCCATTCTTCGCTTTGGTTTATTACGTCTGGCTGAGTTTATCAAAGCGGGACAAAAGGAGGGCGCGAATCAGCACGATCGCGCATTATCACTATGTTAATCAGGGTAGAAATTCCGGTAGATGCAGCGGGGATTGATCGTCTGCTGCGTCAATCTTTTGAGACATCGGCAGAAGCTGAGTTAATCAGTCAATTAAGAGAAGATGGCTTACTGACACTGGGCATTGTTGCGACTAATAATGAAGGCAAAGTGATTGGTTATGCTGGTTTTGCACCGGTTGATATCAATGGCGAAGATCACCAATGGGTTGGTCTGGCACCATTAGCTGTGGATGAAGAATATCGTCATCATGGGATTAGTGAAAAATTGGTTTATGAAGGACTGGATAGTCTGAATGAACTTGGGTATGGCGCGGTTGTAGTACTGGGTGATCCTGAATACTACAGCCGTTTTGGTTTCCAACTGGCTAATCAACATCAATTGTATTGCCAATGGCCTGATTGTGAAGAATATTTCCTGATATACACTCTCGCTGATATCTCACAGGAAGATTGCAGTGGTCTGGTTATTTATCCTGTCCATTTTGATAACCTGTGGTCGTTGTCCGAGTGATGGCTCCTCCACGACTTTCGGGCGGAGTGAAAAACTCCTCCGATACCCCGATTGCTATTAAATAGGTTGTTACACAGAGAGGCTGGTTTAAAATTAGCCTCTCTTTTTGCTGTTTGCTGAGTTTCTTCACGCGATATTCCACCTTCAATGCGATGCTTCGATCCCTTACCAAACTTTGATAAACCAATATCAGCGGCCCTTTTCCCCTTAGCGCTTTTGCCCCTTTTCCCGATGTGTGTTGCATAAATCGACGGGATACATCTGTCGTGACTCCGGTATATAAGGAGCCGTTTCGTGTTCTGATTAGATAGAGATACCAATTGGATACTTTAGTTTTCATTATTTATTTTTGATAATCCCTGTCTATCTAATAACCAAAAAAAATTAATACGTTGTTTAATTATAGGCTGATTTTTGTCGTTTTGTTAATGTAATTATTTGAATTAATTCAAATTAATTATTATTTATTAAACAATGATCGTATTTTTGTTCAAAAAATTAGAATAATAATAGCAATAATTGCTAATTATCATTTTTCTAGCAAGCGTATAACATGAGCCACATCACAAGAGATGAAGATTATTTTGAAAGTAAAAAGAAGGAGCAAAACATGAAAGCTGTAAAAAATATTCTGGCAATTTTAGCATTAGGTGCTGTTTCATTTGGTTCGATGGCTGCTACAGAAGTTCAGGTCGCTAAGGGAGATAAAATAGGTGTTGTCTCAGTTACTGGTGCAGCTACACTAGATAATCTGACTGAAGAGTTATCCAAAAAAGCTGACAAAGAGGGTGCGGCATATTTCCGGGTTGTTTCTGCTTATGGTCAAAACCAACTCGGTGGAGTTGCCGAAATCTATAAATAATTTATAGTGTTTCCATGCTAACCTCTTGGTATATCAAGCTAAACGCAGAACACGATACTGAACAAATCTCAATCGTGTTCTGCCGTAAGTTGATCTAAATAACGGTATGGAAATATATGGACTTAAATAAAAAAAATTTAACAATTAAGCAGTATCTCACCAAACAACATGTACTTACACTCTGCACTTCTTCAACTCAGGATTTGTGGTGTGCGAGCTGCTTTTATGTTTTTGATTCCGATAGCATGGCATTCTGGTTTATGACTGAAGTGAATACCCGTCACGGCCAGATGATGCAGAAAAACCCCATTGTTGCAGGTACTGTTGCCGGGCAAATCCACAATGTTACTGAAATCAAGGGAATCCAATTTCGTGGCGAAGTGATCCTGCTGACAGGTGAAGCGGAAACTGTTGCCAGAGAACGTTACTGCCATCATTTCCCTATCGCCCTAACGGCTAAATCCCCTATCTGGCAACTTAATCTTAATAAAATCAAAATGGTGGATAATACGCTTGGTTTTGGCACCAAATTACTTTGGCAACGCTAATGTTGCTGTTATCGTAAGCAATATTAGCGTCAGCAATGTTAGCGTAAATAACGGATAACCTGATTACGGCTGCCCCGCCAAACTAACGTGGGATCATATAATTCTTGTTCAAACTTCCCATCTACCAACACATGGGTATAGCGGATAATTTCTTGCTGAATGTCACTTAATTCATTGAAGACATAGCCTGTCCATAGCCAGATATCCTTATCCGGGCACTCTTCTTTTACACGTTTAACCAGTCTCAGTATGGTAGGGACATTATGGGGATGCAGGGGATCACCCCCAGATAACGATAAACCTTGCCGCTTAATGCGTTGATCTTTCAGGTCAGCGATGATCTGCTCCTCTATTGCCGACGTAAAAGGCTGACCCGAATCAACACGCCATGTACTTTGGTTATAGCAACCACGGCATTGATGCAAGCAGCCTGATACAAACAGAGTACAGCGAGTACCGGGGCCATTTACGGCATCGACTGGATAATATTGATGATAATTCATGATATTAACCGATTTGACCATGACCAAGATGCTTCACGCGACGCTTCACTTCTTCCTGTTTACCCGTATTGAACGGACGGGCATCAGGACTGCCCAGATAGCCACAAACACGGCGGATCACCGAGACATGGGCAGAATCATGATTACCGCATTGAGGACAGGTGAATCCTTTACTGGTACAGGAAAATTCCCCGGTAAAACCACACTGGTAACATTCATCAATCGGCGTATTGGTTCCATAATAAGGGACACGCGAATAGCTGTAATCCCAAACATCTTCTAATGCTTTTAAATTATGTTGCAGATTGGGATACTCGCCGTAACAGATAAAACCCCCATTTGCCAATGGTGGGTACAGCGCTTCAAAATCCAGTTTATCGTAGGGATTGACCTTCTTTTCTACATCCAAATGGAAGCTATTGGTGTAGTAGCCTTTATCCGTGACACCCTGAATCTCGCCAAACTCAGCGGTATCCAGACGACAGAAACGATCGCATAAATTTTCACTTGGCGTACTGTAGAGACTAAACCCATAGCCAGTCTCCAGCTTCCATTGATCGACAGCTTCACGTAAACGTCTGACGATGGAGAGCGCTTTCTGCTGACGCCGTTCATCATCAAAGATATGTGAATGGTTGCCATATAACGCATTTATCGTTTCATGCATACCGATATACCCCAACGAAATAGACGCGCGGCCCTGTTTAAAAATCTCAGCAATATTGTCATCGGCTTTCAGACGTACGCCACAGGCTCCCTCCATATAGAGAATAGGCGCAACGCGAGCCTTAGTATTTTCGAGACGAGTAATCCTTGTCATCAACGCTTTTTTAGCCAGCAATAAACGCTGATCCAAAAGCTGCCAAAATTCGGTTTCATTACCTTTGGCTTCGAGTGCAATACGGGGCAGATTAAGACTGATTACGCCTAAATTATTGCGACCCTCATGCAATTGCCGACCCTTCTCTTCATAAACACCGAGAAAACTACGGCAACCCATTGGGGTTTTAAACGAGCCTGTCACCTTAACCACTTGGTCATAGTTGAGAATATCGGGATACATACGTTTGCTGGCACATTCCAGCGCAAGTAATTTAATGTCATAGTGAGGATCACCAAATCGATGATTAAGCCCATCACGAATGGCGAAAACCAATTTAGGAAAAACGGCGGTCTTACGGTTTTTCCCCAATCCCGCAATACGGTTACGCAGAATAGAAATTTGAATCAGACGCGATTCTTTTGACGTTCCCAATCCGAAGCCAAACGTGACAAATGGTGTTTGTCCATTGGCGGTATGCAGCGTATTTACTTCGTATTCCAGAGACTGAAAAGCGTCATAACACTCTTTTTCGGTACGGGCTTCAGCGTAGGCGGCCTGATCTGCAATCTTCCACTCTTTGGCAATTGCCAGATGTTTGTCATAACTGGCTGTTACGAAAGGAGCCAAGACCTCATCAATGCGATTGATGGTCGTGCCGCCATAAATATGGCTGGCAACTTGCGCGATGATCTGAGCGGTAACCGCTGTGGCAGTAGAAATGGATTTGGGTGGTTCAATCTCCGCATTACCCATTTTAAAGCCATTGGTTAGCATCCCTTGCAAATCAATCAACATGCAGTTGAACATGGGGAAAAATGGAGCGTAATCCAGATCATGATAGTGAATTTCGCCCTTTTCATGCGCCATAACCACATCACGAGGCAGCATATGCTGCTTGGCATATTGTCTGGCGACGATCCCGGCCAACAAATCGCGCTGGGTTGGGATCACCTTACTGTCTTTATTAGCATTTTCGTTAAGCAGGGAAAAATCACTTTGTTCGATCAGGCCACGGATCTCCTGATCTAACTGATCATGCCAAGTACGGGAATTCACGATAGGGCTCCTCGATATGTTATCCACAGGCGGAAATGACATGAAGGCTCGCTTTTTGTTAAATGTGGATAATTTTGTGTATAAATACTATATATAGTAAATTTTAAGTATTTAAACACAATATATAGATCATTTAAGCTAATATACAACCAACAAAGTTGATCTGAGACAAAGAAAAGGAAAGTTATCAGAAGGAAGAGGAGAGGAAGAGGAGAGAAACGCAGACAGAAACGCAGACAGAAAATAGCAACCCTGATACAGAAATGATCAGGGTTGATGAAAACGGAAAATCAGCGACGAACGGCGATGGCTTCGATTTCGATTTTCACATCTTTTGGCAGACGAGCAACTTCAACACATGAACGCGCAGGGAATGGCGCATCATGTTCAGCGAAGAACGCTTCATAAGTTGCATTCACGGCAGCAAAGTCATTCAGATCTTTAACAAACACAGTGGTTTTTACGATATCAGCTACTTTCAGGCCAGATTTCTCGATGATAGCTTTAACGTTTTCCAAAGATTGACGGGCTTGGGCCGTAACTTCTTCAGGGATAGCGCCGGTTTTTGGATCAACAGGTATCTGACCGGAAGTAATAACCATGCTGCCCAGATCAACACCCTGAACATAAGGGCCGATTGCTGCTGGTGCATTCTCGGTATGAATAGAACGTGACATTAGAAACTCCTGTTTAACGTCTGTATGGAAAATTTCGCGAGATCGCCATTATAGTGATCTTAAGTCCTGCATCAATTGATACAGGACACTGTCTTGAAATCCATAGGTTAGATTACTTGAGTTAACGATTAATCGTTATTAATGACCGCTTGGCGATCAAACTCTTTTTCACAATATTTACAGCGCAGTACGACATCATTTTTCACTGCCATCACATGGAAGCTGCTGTTAACCGGCTCATTGTGGCTGATGCAATTGCTGTTTGGGCAGACAAGGATAGTATCGATGTGTTCTGGCAGATTGATAGGCATCTTTTTAACCACGACATAATTTTCAATATTATTGATTGTGGCATGTGGCGCATACATAGCGAGCTGGTTTGCTTGTTGCTCTGTCAGGAACGTATTTTCAATCTTGATCAGATCCTTTTTACCCAGATGGTTGGAAGGCAGATTCAGGCCGATAGTAATGCGCTGGTTTGTTTCAGTGAGTTTGAACAGCGATAATAATTTAAAGCCGACATGAGCCGGGATGTGATCGATAACCGTGCCACATTTAATGGCTTCTACTTGTAGTTGATGTTCTTGGGTCATGTTGTGTCATGAATACCGTTTCGGTATTCCTCCTCCAAATATTAGGGGATCAAGAAAAACGCCCTATTTTGTCACAGACTATTTATCATTTCATCTGATTAACTTGCTAATTTTAAAGATGATTTAACCTATTGATAGAAAGAAAATAAAATTTGGTGGCAGATTTTTCTGTTGTTAATCTGTGAAAATATTGTTATTCAGATACTCTCGATTCCAATATATCCATTATCTTTACAAGTTGCTGATTGAAAGATGACAGGCATAGATGTGGAGAAAATACTGTGGAAAACATTGCGTTAGAAAAAAACGTGTTAGAAAAAAACGTGTTAGAAAAAAATGTAGAAATATATGTAGAAAGCGATTTTGATTGGCCAAAAATTAATAAAATTCCAATTTATGAATGTCATGAACCTTTAGAATTAATTGTTAATACAGAGAAATTAAAACAGAAACCCGTTTATTTTATTGCGGGAATAAACGGCTCCATTGAATATTGTCCGGTGAGAAAAAGCGTTGCCGAAAAACTTACCATTGCCTCACAATTACTCCCCCCTCATTTAGGGATTTTAGTCTTGGATGGCTGGCGCTCGCGGGAAACTCAACAAGCATTGCAGGAGCAAACACAGGCAAAGATAGCGGCTCAATATACGGAATTATCCCCCGAAGAACAGCAACGACTATTGCAGCAATTTGTGGCTCCCGCTCCGGTAGAAGCAAATCAAGTCAGCCCTCATTTGACGGGTGGTTCTGTGGATGTGACACTTTTTGATATCGTTTCTGGTAACGTTCTGTTTCTGGGGACAGAATTTGATGAAGTCAGTGAATTGTCTTACACCGCAGCATTGGAAACAGCAGCAGAAAAAAATATGCCGGCAACCTTATATCGTCGATTATTGTACCAAGCCATGACTCAGGTTGGATTCAGTAACTTTCCGACAGAATGGTGGCATTATGATTATGGTAATTCCTTATGGGCATTTTATAAAAATCAGACGGCTATTTATGGTCCGATAGACGGCATAAAACAATATATAAAATAATAGATAAAACAACAGGCAAAATAATGAAAACGACACTGATTACCGCCGATAATTCATTGATGCTCTGGGCTTTTATTATGATTACCGTCGCTGCCGCCATTATGGCTGAGCAGCGCTTTAGGTGGGCATCTAAAATACCGGGATCAGTGATAGTTCTGATCATTGCGATCCTGGCTTCCAACCTGAATATCATCCCTACTGAAGCACCCGTTTACGATGCTGTTTGGGGATATATCCTGCCGTTAGCGATCCCCTTGTTATTATTTAAAACCAATTTGCAACGCATTATCAAAGAAAGTAGACGGCTACTGGTACTGTTCTTGATTTCCTCTATCGCAACCATGATTGGTGCGATCATTTCTTTCCATATATTCAGGGCATACATTCCTGAATTGGATAAAATCAGTGGCATGATCTCTGCTTCCTATACGGGAGGTGGTGTGAACTTTGTTGCAATGGCCGCCAAACTGGACACTTCCCAAAGTATGGTGGCATCCACTATTGTTGCAGATAATTTTATGATGGCAGGCTATTTTATCATTCTGATAATTTTATCCGGTTGGAAAGTCGCGAGGAAATTCTGGGGCAGTCCACATATTGATTTGGTTGAAAACGATCCCCAGTTGGATAAATCCCGGACTTTGGCAGCGGCTTATTGGCAACCGAAAAATATCTCCCTGAAAGATATTGCTCTATCGTTGGCATGGTCAATTTTTATTGTTGCCCTGTCATTTCATCTCTCATCGTGGTTAAAAACCCTGTTCGGGCAACCCAATAACGTCTATCAAGAACTGATTTTCAGCCTGATCACCGATAAATACCTGCTCCTGACGACCGTAACTTTTATTATTGTTTCTATATTTAAAGAGACATTCAGCAAATTGAATGGTACTCAAGAATTGGGAACTTACGCGATTTATATGTTCTTTGTCGTAATAGGTATTCCGGCATCCATACACGCCATTCTCAGCCATGCGCCGCTGTTATTTGCTTTCGTTTTTGTGATTGCGATGATCAACCTGATACTGACCTTTGCGGCAGGGAAAATATTTAAATTCAGCCTTGAAGAAAACATTCTCGCCTGTAACGCCAATATCGGCGGACCAACGACCGCAGCAGCAATGGCAATCAGCCGGGGCTGGGTCAATCTGGTCGGGCCGATAATGGTCATTGGCACGGTGGGTTATGTGATTGGCAATTATGTAGGGACATTTGTCTATTTTGTGGTGGGGAAAATACCGTATTGAATGAGAAACCTATTATTTAGTCTAACTATGTTGACCAGACTAACAAAAACAAATATGCTTAAATTATGTACACCAAGAGGTGATGTTATGGAAAAAGTTAACATTTACGATGCGAAAACCAACTTGTCCAGAATTGTTCAGGAAGTTGCCCGCACTGGAGAACCCGTGGTGATTGCCAAGAATGGTCATGCTCTGGTTAAAGTGGTTGCATACAGAGAAGAGAAGCCTAAGCGAAAATTAGGTTTCCTCAAAGGCAAAGGTATAGTTCCCACCAATTTTGACGATATGAACAGCACCGAACTGGTTGAAATGTTTGAAGGGAAATATGCTTAATGGAACTGTTGCTAGATACCAATATTTTGCTGTTTATGGCATACGAGCCGGAAAGACTGAAACCTAATATTATTGATCTTCTTGAAGATATCGACAAAATTCTTTGTTTTAGTACGGCGTCTATATGGGAAGTAGTCATTAAAAATAATCTGAACAAACCTGATTTTTCCGTAGACCCGAAGCAGTTCAGGGATGGTCTGTTTGAAGCTGGTTTGATTGAAATCCCAATTAAAAGTGAACATACGCTTGTTGTGTGCGATTTACCGGAAAAACTACATAAAGATCCGTTCGACCGATTAATTGTCGCTCAGGCGAAACACAACAAGATCCCGCTCATCACGAGTGATAATAAGCTGATAGATTTTGTCAGTGATTACATTACTGTAATCCCTAACAGATAGTCTGCGGCCCGATAATGGTGATTGGCACGGTGGGTTATGTGATTGGCAATTATGTAGGGACATTTGTTTATTTTGTGGTGGGGAAAATGTAGTTTAAGTTGCTGCCCATAAGACAGCAATTTGAAGTATGATAAATATATCAGTAAATACAAGATGTTATTGATATATTTTCTGAAAAATCGATGATATTGAATCCAAAACCTTTTGAGATCTTTACCGTATCTGTGCCTGATAGCCATTGGAATACAACAGCGGGAGCAACACAGGCTGTCATATCATGATAATGCCAGACGCGCGGTGTATGCGCATGTCCGCTGCCAATAAATTTCACTTTATACTTTTCACATAATTCCAACAGTGCACTGGCATTATTCAGCATACAACTATCAACAATGGGTGTATCAACGGGTATAGCATGGTGATGCGTGAAAACAGCTATATTAACGTTATTGTTTGCAATGATTGTTCTTTCTAATTCTGCAAGATTATCCTCAGATATAAAACCATAATCTTCCCCTTCAACAACGGTATCAACAGAAGTGATATACCAGTTTTTATTATTATATTCGCGAGAGGTTATAAGATTTTCTGTTTTCTCTTCTTTAAGAACTATATCAAAATTATCTTTTAAATCATGATTACCAAGTATCGCTATATAAGGCGTATTCAGTGATTCCATTTTTTTAAAAAAATATTTATAGGAATCGATGTCACCATCATTTGATATATCACCCGATATTATAATGAGTTCTATATCAGTAATGCTTTTTATTCTCATTATTTCATCACAAACAAAATCAAGATTGTCATAAGGATTCACATCAAATAATTTTTGATCCCTGCTGCCGGTTAAATGTAAGTCTGTTAAATGAATAACTTTCATTTTTTATTACCTCTGATATTACATATTTTCTTGCCATTAAATTACGATCAGTAAATATAGATAATATCATAAGGCAACTCAGGAAAACCGGATCAACAGAAGAGATTTGTTGAGTTAATACCTTGAGATAGTTGTGTCTATTGCTCGGTTTTTTCGTTTCATTAACACGGAATAACTACAACAATAAATAGATAGGAGTATGATTATAAAGAAGTGGCCATCGCTTGGTTTTGATTATATCTCGAAGTATGACTACTTGGTTCGCCCCTATGATTGCATCGGTGGTAGCCCGCCAATGAATGAAATCGGCGTTATTGGTTCACCTGTAAATTGTGGCTATTTGGTGTTGACCACGACATAAAAAAATAGAGATTTTTATGAAATTCAAATCAAAAATAAAACCTTATCATTCTGCTGCTGGTGGCTGGGGATCACTGGAAGCAACAACCCGCTTTGTCTTTGACAGTAAACAAGCACTGAAAAATATGGTTAACCTGATGCGTATGAACAAGCCCAAAGGTTTTGACTGCCCGGGATGCGCATGGGGAGATGACAATCAAAGCCTGTTCAGCTTTTGCGAAAACGGGGCTAAAGCAGTGACTTGGGAAGCGACTCGTCGGCATGTTGATCGGGAATTTTTTGCGACTCACAGCGTCAGTAAACTCTACCAGCAAAGTGACTACTTCCTTGAATATCAGGGACGGGTTGTTGAGCCAATGAGCTATAACCCGCAGACGGATCATTATGAGCCGATTAGCTGGGATGAGGCTTTTACCCTGATCGCCAGCCATATAAAGGCGATGGATAACCCTAATCAGCTTGAATTATATACCTCAGGCCGAGCCAGCAATGAGGCTTCGTGGCTGTATCAATTATTTGGCCGTGTGCTGGGAACAAACAACTTTCCCGATTGCTCCAATATGTGCCATGAAGCCAGTGGCTCCGGCATGTTGAAAAGTCTGGGCGTTGGAAAAGGGACTATCAGGCTGCAAGATTTTGACCACGCTGATGCCATCTTTGTATTCGGCCAGAATCCCGGTACAAACCATCCGAGAATGCTGCATAGCCTGAGACATGCTGCTGAACACGGTGCCCGCATTGTCACGTTTAATACTTTGCGTGAGCGAGGATTAGAACGTTTTGCTGATCCACAAAATCCGCTTGAAGTGATCACCCCAATGGCGGGAGAAATCAGTCACCGTTATTACCAGCCTAAACTCGGTGGCGATATGGCGGCTGTACGGGGGATAGTTAAGGCGCTTTTGGAAACGCATAGCGCTCTGCTGACTGAAGGCAAATCAGGTATTTTTGATCTGGAGTTCATCTCAACTTATACCGAAGGCGTCGATGCTTACTTGCAGGAAGTTGCTGCGACTGAGTGGTCATTTATTGAAAATCAATCCGGATTGAGTGAAGCACAATTACGCGAAGCCGCGATCATTTACCAGAATGCCGAACGTGTTATCTGCACTTGGGCAATGGGAATAACTCAGCATAAACACTCGTTGGTCACTGTGCGTGAAATCGTCAACCTGCAATTGCTGTTTGGCCAGTTGGGTAAACCCGGCGCAGGGCTTTGTCCCGTGCGTGGCCATAGTAACGTGCAGGGCAACCGGACGATGGGAATTAATGAAAAACCCAACAAGCCTTTTCTGGATAGCATGGCGGCCCATTTTGGATTCGAGCCTCCTCGTGCCCACGGTCATAATGTTGTGGAAGCGTTGAGTGCCATGTTGCGTGATGAAATCAAAGTCCTGATCGCGTTGGGAGGCAACCTTGCGGCAGCAGCGCCAGATAGTCCGCGTACAGAAGAAGCCCTTCAACACTGTGACCTGACCGTACACATCAGCACAAAATTAAACCGGAGTCATCTTGTTACCGGTAAAAAAGGTGCTCTGATCCTACCGACATTAGGTCGTACTGAAAGAGATATTCAGGCCACCGGCTCTCAATTTGTAACGGTAGAAGACTCTTTCAGCATGGTTCATGCGTCGGAAGGCGTGAATAAACCGTTATTTGATACCCAACGTTCTGAGACAATGATTGTTGCAGGCATTGCCAATGCGACGGTAGGCAATACAGCGACGATTAACTGGCTGGAACTGGCGGGAGATTACAATAAAATCCGCGATCATATTGCGGCAACCATCCCCGGATTTGATGGTTTTAATCAAAAATGTGAACATTCCGGCGGTTTCTACCTTGGCAATGCTGCGGCTGAATTACGTTTTGCTACACCGAGCCAAAAAGCCGAATTCAGTCATGCGCCGCTGCCAAAAACACTGTTCCCGCAAATCGATGGTGCTGACGTTCCTTTCACCTTGCAGACTTTGCGTTCTCATGATCAATACAACACGACGATTTATGGTCTGGATGATCGGTACCGTGGCGTTTACGGACAGCGGGAAGTGTTGTTCATGAATCCAGAAGATATCGCACAATCGGGCTATCAGGCCGACGATTTAGTTGATATCGAAACAATATGGAATGACGGTATCAAGCGTAAAGTGTTTGGCTTCAAGTTGGTTCCTTATAACATTCCACGCGGAAACCTTGCCGCTTACTATCCGGAAACCAACCCATTGGTTCCAATGGAAAGTTTTGGTGATGGTACGGGTACCCCAACCTCAAAATCTGTGCCGGTGAAATTATCCCTCACTGAGCAGAATCCATCGGAATCCCTGCGTCTTGTATAAGGAGACGAAAACAGTTAATAAACACCAAAATGCAGCTATTCTATGGTTTCTGATGATTTATCACACTTAATGAGATTAATGTTTCGTCAATGCAACTACCTTTCTGCGAATATGATAGGTAGTCATCCCTCCCACAATATCAAAACAAAAAGTATGACTTTGTAAAACTTGGCGATATAACAATCACATGAGACAAAGTTACACTTTTATTGGGAGGCATCATGGCAATAACACGTTTACGTCAACAGGGAGGTGCTGTAGTGGTCACAATCCCTAGTGATGTTGCAACAGTAATGGGATGGTCTGTAGGCATGAAGTTGGATATAAAATCGTCAGGAGACACGATAAGCATCAAACCAGCGGAGAGAATTGCCAGAGGCAGGAAGTCTCTTTCTGAGCTGTTACAGAGCATTGATGAAACAGAAATACGGGCTTTCAACGAAGCTATCGCTGACGACTTAAATTCCCCCCCTGTTGGTAATGAGGTGATTTAATGGTACGCAGAAGGCACGTCCCAAGCAGGGGTGAAATCTGGCATGCTAACGGCGATCCTGTTAGCGGCAGAGAGTTCAAAGGAGCCCATTACTATCTGGTTATCTCTGAATTTGCACTGAATCAAAAGCTAGGTACTGCACTTTGTGTTCCAATTACCAGTGGTGGGGGACTAGCACGTTCAGAAGCTATCACCGTATATCTGGATGGCTCAAGTACTGATACCGGAAAAATTACTGGTATTGCACTTTGCTATCAGATTCGCTCACTTGATTTGAATGAATGTAAAGCTACCTATGCGGCACAAGTTGAGCCTGATATTGTTGATGAAATCTTAGCTAAAGTAATAGATATTTTAGATCCTCAATTAAATTAAATGCAAATAACACAGAAAACATAAACTGTTTGAGCAATCATTCAGGAGCCAGAATTACAGAAAGTTTTTTCAAATCAACCTCGTATTCATAACTTCTCTTTTTGAATGACATAACCAGCAGGGATCCCTGCTGGTCGATCAATAGAGTCGGGGTAACATTATGTAGAGAGTGATCTGATTCTTTTGACAAATTCATCAGTTTCCTTGTCCGTCTGTTTTACTTATCTTTTCGATATCCCGCTTATCCAGTTCCGCCAAAATGCTCTCAAGTTGGTCATCAAAATCAGCGGGTTTCTTATCTCTGAATAAGAACAAGGCGGGGAAACGTTTATAATCAGTCGCGGCAACGGCGTCTTTCCCTTGCAATAGATATTTGACGATAAAAGCATGGGCTTCATCTTGCCGCAGTTTGGTATTAAATCCCCATACAGATCCATAAGAGAGAAACATTTGGAAGGCACGGCGAGTTAGTGAATTATTATCATCCAGCGTATACATCGCCAGCCCCATCAAATGGACGATTTTCATCGGATCGGCCAGATTGGAAACACCGACCTGTGAATAACGGGCCGCATAAACCTTGCCTTTGTACCAGCTGAAAAACAGTTGCCGTTTTCGGTCAATAAATATGGGCGCTTGCAGCTTCCAGAAAACGCATCGGTGTATCAGATAGAGAGAAAAGGCCAATAAAAAGCTGAACTGTAGAAAATCAGTGATTAAAAGTTTGGTACTGGCATGGAAATAGTTATAGCGATAATAGAGGTATTTCCAGAAAGAGATGGTTTTATCATTGCCAATAAAACGGGCATTTTCCATATACTCAGGAAGATCTTTACGCAGATAAAACTCTTCTCCGTATTCTTTTTGAACAAGTATGATCCATTTTTGAATATAGGCTTCATCGTGTTTTCTCTGTTCAATAAAATCAGCGATGCTGTTGTGAAAAAACAACAATGTCAAAATCAGAATAGGAAAAAGTACGATTATTCGGGTAAATCGTTGTGTATTGCGTAGAGTGCATTGGTTATCGTCAATACTATTCAAAGGAAGGTAACTTTGTAACGCTTCATAGCTTTTTTTCACTAGTGGCATAGCCAGCAGGGATCCCTGCTGGTCGATCAATAGAGTCGGGGTAACATTATGTAGAGAGTGATCTGATTCGTTTGACAAATTCATTGTTTCCTTACTGGCTCTATTATCTGACTGATTTTTTATCATCTAATTTTTCAAGCATTTCTAACACTTTCGTCAGTTGCTTATCAAAATCGAAAGGTCGGTTTCGGGTACGCCAGAGCATTGAATGGCCACGTTTAAAATCAGTTTCACTAACAGCCTGTTTTCCTTCAATGAGGTATTTGATAATAAAAGCGTGTATATCAGTTTGTGCGACTTTATTTTTCAAACCAAATAGAGAAATATCAGCATCATGCAGCCGGAAATTATGTGAAATCAGTTCCTTTCGGGGTGTCACACCATAAAGTGTCAATCCTGAAGGTTCTGCCTGACCGGATATTTTTACCTGTGGGTAATATGCTGCATAGACTTGCGCCCAACGCCAGCTATAAATAAGTCGTCGTTGCCGATCTATCACAATCTGATGTTGTGGCCAGAAGAAACAGACATGGAGAATCAGGGGGATAAACAGCAATATTAGCCCACCAAAGTCAAAAAAATAAGTCGTCACGACATCTGCGGTAGTATAGTCATTAATCTTGAATTTTTTGTGATATTCAATGTAGTCCCAAAAGGGAAGTGTCCCGTTTTTATCAAAACTCAAGTTAATGAGGTAGTGTTCTTCTTCTAATGGTTTGGGTAAATCATTGCGTAGGTGAAACTCCTGACCATATCGAATGCGAGCCTCGCTTAACATTTCACGCGCATCACCTTCGTCCGCTTTTTTCATGATATTAAAGTTATCAATGCCATTCCATACGATGAGGGCGCTAATAATCAGGTAAGAGAAAAACAGAGAAATACGCAAGCCCGGCCGCGTACTGCGCAAGACACACTGGTTATCATCAAGGCTATTGAGGGGAGAAAACGCTGCCAGTGATTTTAGGTTTTTTTTCTCCATCGGTTGGGCAAGTAAAGATTCTTGTTGTTCAACCAAAGTAGTGGCGGGTGTTTGGTGTGCCAGTGGGTTAGGATCATCACTGGTTGCAGAATGTGCGTCGAGTCTAGCCAATATACGTGTTAATTGTGCATCAAAATCAGCCGGTTTTTTATCTCTGCGCCAGAATAGAACGGGGAAACGCGCAAAGTTGGTAGCCGCAACCGCCTCTTTTCCTTCCAACAGGTATTTGATGGTAAAAGCAAGAACCTCATCTTGCTGTTGTTTAGTGATTATCCCGGCCAGAATGGAAATACACGGCTGAAATGCGCGGCGAGCCAGTGAATGATGACCATCCAGCGTATACAGGCCCAATCCCATTGCTTTTACTCCTGCACCGCCAAACAGGGAGATGCCCACGTGTGGATAGCGGGCAGCATAGACTTTGCCTCGATGCCAACTAAAGAGTAACTGTCGTTTGCGGTCAATAAATATAGGTGGAGACAGGGGATGGAAAAAACAGAGGTAGATAAATAACAGGCATAAGCTGGTTAAAAGTCCAAAATGGACAACATCGTTGATAAAGGTTCGTGTCCCATTTTTATAATAGTTATAACGGAAGTGCATGTATTTCTTAAATGAAATATGGTTGTCATAACCAATAGCACGGAGTTTTTCTGCATACCCCGGTAGTTTTTCACGCAGAAAAAAATCATTTCCAAGTTCTCTTCTGGCTATTTCAACCATATTCATAATGAATTTTTCATTGCCTTTTCTATATTCGATAAAATTTTGAATACTGACATACAAGGCGAGTAACATACCGATCAACATCGGAAGGACTAACATGGCACGGGCAAGACGCTGTTGATTGCGTAAGGCACACTGATTATCGTCAATACTGTGTAATGGCAGATAGCTTTTCAGATCTTCCTGACTTTTTTTCTCCAACGGTATGGCCAGCAGGGATCCCTGCTGGTCAATCAATGGCGTCGGTGTGACATCATGTATGGAGTAACGTAATTTTTTTGTCAAACTCATTGTTATAGTATCTCCTGACCTTTAAATCCTATGGTTGCTACTTTTTGTACAGTTTCGCCTGCTAGATACCGTAGTGGTACGATAGTGTCTTCAAATGGGATGTAATGCCAAAATAGTTCCGCCTCTTCTTTATAGGGAGAAGGGTGTTTATCTTCAAAAGTGATGGTTAGGTGGCGTGAACCATCTTTAATCTCTGATGAAGCAGTTTGAAATGCCTGACGGAATTTTTCTGTCATTTCCTCATCATAGAGATAATACTTATTACCGATTTTTTCTGCTTTTTCTTTCTGGGCGTTATAATGTATTTTTTCTTGTTGGATAACTTTCATATATGCCTGAACATTTTCAGCAGGTGCGTATGTACCCGCTCTCCACTGATCAACTGGCTCATGTAGAGGTTTATAAAATGCATAATGGAGGTCAGAACTTCCTTCCTGAAATGCAGGTAAAATAAAAGTATATGTATTATTATATATATTAAAGTGATGTAATGTTCGTTTTATGGTTAATTGTGGCATAAAAAGAATATTTAAAAACTCTTGTTTTTCAACATGGAACGCATTCCAAGTGTCATAACTCGTGTCTTTCATTTCTCTCATGTCTCTGGTTGATTTTAATTGCGAATCCATATCTGGTCGTGTTTCTATACCCCAAAATGGATACATTTCTCCTGATCCCCAAAAACAATTTGAAATTAGATTTTCCATACTGGATCTATTAAAAATCATTAATCCAATCGTACCACCTATAATGAATAACCATCCAATAACGTTAAGGGTTAATAATAATGTTGAGGCTACACCTAAAATATTTGTGATGCCTAAAGCAACGCCTCCCAATCCCATAGCATAATTGCTATATTGTGCTCCCGTATTACCGATAGCACCTGCTTTTTGGCCGTCTATAAAGGAAATAAAGGCACCGATAATACTGACTAACCCGAGAATTGTTTTTGTTGCAATATGTTTTCCTAGTTCACTATATTTAGTTGAAATTTTATCTAGATTGTGGAGTAAAGCAGGGGTAGCTTTAGGCAATAATTTGGGAGCATACTCAGTTACTGTTGCTGTGACAGAGAATATATCTGCTGTTAAGGATATCAAAGCGGTACTGAATTTAATTGCATCATAAGTAGCACTATATTTATGCTGGTCTAGTGGGTTGTTTTGATCAAATTTCGATTGAATAATAACAGAGCTTGCTGTTTTAACATTAAGAAATAAGCTAACACCCGGAAGTGTTTTATCCAGTAATATTGATGTTTTTTGAGCTCCAATCTTGAGAAAATCAAGAGAACTATCAATGCTCATGATTGCACTTAATTTAATGTATCTGCCAGCTTGAATTGTTGTGGATTTTGCTGAATCTCCCGCTTTTTTGATAACATCTTCTACTTTTCTCTCGATATTACTTACTGGTAAGGCTTGCTGTTGTTTTGCTAAAAAAAGAGATTCTAAGTGACGAAGTTTTTTGAATACAGGGTTGAATTTGGGCATTCTGGGGCCTTTATTACCTGTATACTGTTTTTTATTCGCTATTTTTTCAAGCCTTGTCAAAATATATTCGAATTCTTTACGAGTCAGCGGAATTCCTTGACGGTAGTCAATCGTGAAACTAAATGGTTTTAATAGAGCGGGTACAATTTTGTTGGAAATAAATTGAATAGCTGCATTGCTCAAATGAGTTAATGAGCCTTTTAAAGCAATTGCACCAGTTTCAATAAAAGCCATTGCTTTGCCAAAAATTCTGCCAAAAACACTTAAGAAACAGTCTGATACTCTCTTTAGAATATCAGATAGAGTATTGGTCGCATCTTTCGTATAGCTGTGAGTGACAATTTTTACTACGCCCGTTGCTGCAATTTCCCAAGTATTGGTACTATATTGGAGATTATGTATGTCGAAGGCAGTAGAGACAGAAGCATTGATTTTTGAGTTTTCTTGTTTTTCTGGCGGCTGAAGATTATTAGAGGGAGTTGTCTGTATTTCTTCAGTTTCAAAATTTTCAACTGATTGTGAGATCAATTCTTCCAGCATTTTTTCTGATACGACGGTATGTTGTAATCCATCAAAAGTATCAGTGATCAGGTCGACAAAAATATCAATTTCCTGAATGTCATTTTCTTGTATGGTTTCTTTATTATTATAAATAGAGAAAAAATACTTGAAATAGTTGTCAAGGCTTCCTACTTGAGCAGTTACAGCCTTTTCACTGGCAAATGCCTTAAAAATCTTAGAAAAAGTTTCTTGCCTCTTCTCAAATTCTTGATATTCGTTTTTTATTGATGGCCAATATTGATCTATATCTTTCTGATTTTTGGCACGTTGGAATTTACTGTGCTGAATCGCTGATTTACGAGATTCCTTCAGGACATCAATATACATCCCAATTGTCATGGGGTAGACATTGAGCTCCGCATTATATTGCTGCCATACTGTTAAAAGACGGTGAGCCTCCAGAATCTCTTTCTGCCGCCCAACGGGATCATGCAGGATCACAATCCGTGATTTTTCCTGATAACAGAGCTTATTCCGGATCTCAAGTGCGATCTTGTCCGCATCCATTTCATAGGATAACTGAGTAGTCAGTTCATCGATCCTGATGGTGTCTAAATCCAGCTCACCGAAATTCTCGGCATCAATTTTGGCTTTAGCCGCAGCGAATTGCTCTTTGCGGGTTTTGTAATCCTGAATCAGTTTGGCGAAGTTGGCTTCGTTGGCCTCAATGGCATGGGGCTGATTATCATTATCAAGATTAATGAACTGCATGGTTTTTTCCCGCAGTTTTTTATCCCTGTTCATACGAGCGATCACATCCGGATGCCAGAGATGTTCACTGTAAGCAATGCTGATATTCGAGACATCTTTTGCAACAAATAAAAAAGGATACCCTTCACCATTTAAACCCGACTCCGGCATGACACCATCACGTGCATCTTTGTTATTTCGGTAGGTGAATTTTCTGAATTTCTCGATTTGCTGATCTTTATCCGGTTCGTATTTGAAGATATGAAAATAGGCCGTTTTGCTGGGCCTATGTTCCATGATGTCTTCTTCCCGGATGTAAATCCAACCCGGACGCATCAGGCGGGCTGCATAGCCTTTACTCTCTTTTAGCGTTTTCGCAGACATGAGTGTGTGAATGTCAGGTGGTACTTCAGGTTTTTCCAGCTCTGATCCAAAAAAATTCACATAGGCATAACGGACAGGATAGATGGGTTTGATATTCCCGTCGCACGGGTGTTTAGCACTCCCCATATCCAGTCTGGATACGGATTGATTCGCACTTTCACTCATGTCTGTGATTGAAGATGTCATGACTGACTCCATGTTGTAGGGGTAAGACATTCCTTGAGAAGTTTGTAAGCTCGGGCTTCCTGATTGGAAGGTTCAGACAAGACGGTTTCCAGCGTATGATTCCAGAGTGGATCATTTTTAGCGGTGATAGCACGTGCCACAATATAGTAAAGCCCCGTCAGCTCAAGGGTGAATCCGTTCAGATAGGCGTAATTGGCCTGTTTGGTAATAAAGGGCAGCAGTTGGTCTTCTGGAACCTGACACTGTTTTTGAACGTGCTTTTTGATGAATGCCTTCACCTTATGGAAGTACTTTTGCTGCATGTACCGTTCAAAATTGAGGTGCATCCTGTCATTGATGGTGACAGTTTCAATTTTGGACTCCCTGATGTTTTCCGTTACGCTGGCTTTCATCAGGTGATTTTCATGATTGAAACCGTAAATGGCGCCAATATGCCGAATAAACGAAGCAAGAGCCCCACGGGACAGGCTTTTCAGGGTTAAATCCAGTGTCAGTGAGTAGTAGAAGCGGAAAAATACCCATTCCCTGTTATGTTCTTGTTGCAAGTAAGGGAATTTACGCAGGTGGTTATACAGTTCATCAAATTTACTGTCAGTATGGATAAAAATCCCGATATCCGGCGTGTAGTGAGTGATGAATATTTGCCGCAGAAACTCTTTATCTTCATGGCCTGTCAGTTCGACCAAATAAGGCGCAGCGTCTTCAAGGGTGATTTGTGTTGTTCCTTTAAACAGGCAACGATAAGGCAATCCAGAAGCCATTAATGAAGGAATAATAAAATGACCGGCGTGTTTATGATAAACCCCTGCATCAATCACCATATAACAACGGGAATATTTCGTTGTATTTTGGCTTTGCTGATAAAGCAGGGAATATAAATCATCACTGATCCAGTATCGATTAAAGGGATTTTCGCCAGTAAAGGGAGGACAAGGATATAGGGTAATCTCCAGATCACCGGTATCAATTGGCAATGGCTCGCTGGTATCCTGCGTATTCAGCACAATAATCGGCTGTTCTCCATTGATTTTCTCAAGGTTCAGGATTAGCTGTTTTTCCAGGTGATTACAGGTATCCAGATATTGCAGAAAAGGTAAAATTTTCTCGTATTGGCCTTCGTCAGCCTGCAATGAATACAACATATGATCAGATAACTGAACTAATGCCTGATGCTGATTTTTGGCCTGAATGAGAGCCTGCGCCCAGTAGTGTCGCGGTTTTTGCTGTTCTGAACCTTTATAACCATATGAAAATTCGGCTACCCAAATATGTTTATACAGTTGATGGTAATTTTCTTGCCTGTGCATGATTTAATATCGTCAATTTGTTTGTTTTTAGCCGGAATATTTGGAAACTTGGCAGATTATTTTTATTACTCATCAAGATAACGATTAAAAACCGACGTTATCGAAACGGATGATAATAGCTTAATTTTATGGCAGGTTAAAATAAGAAAAGGACTTTCAAATACACATATATTTGAAGTTAATTGTTGAGGATTTAATTATTGCTCTTGGTTATTTTTTTCTGTGATGGAAAATAAAAACGCTTCTTGAATAAAATAATATTATGAACAAGGATAATTATCCTTGTTCATAATATTAATAGCTATTTATTTTGATTAATTTTTTATAACAACTTCTTTATTCAATACCAGTGACAACAATGCCTGACGGGCGTAAATACCATTACCCGCTTGCTGGAAATAGTAAGCATAAGGGGTCTTATCGACGTCAACTGTGATTTCATCAATACGTGGCAGCGGATGCAGTACCTTCAGGTTTTCTTTAACATTCTCCAAATCCGCCGCGCGCAGAACGAACTGAGCCTTGATATTGGCATATTCTGAAGGATCAAGACGTTCTTTCTGGACACGGGTCATGTACAGAATATCCAGTTCAGGCATCACATCTTCAAAGTCATTGTGAAGGCTGTAACTCACCTGTTTTTCATCCAGCATGTGCAGGATATAGCTTGGCATTGCCAGTGCATCTGGCGCGATAAAGCAGAAATGGTTGCCGTTAAATTTCGCCAGTGCTTGTGTCAGTGAATGCACGGTACGCCCATATTTCAAATCACCCACCATGGCGATTTTCAGGTTTTCCAGTCTGCCCTGCGTTTCCTGAATGGTGAACAGGTCGAGCAAAGTCTGGGTCGGATGCTGGTTTGCACCATCTCCGGCGTTAATGATCGGGATATTACCGGAAAACTCAGAAGCCAGTCGCGCAGCGCCTTCTTGTGGATGACGCATAACAATCGCATCGGCATATTGGCTGATGATAGAAATGGTATCAGCCAAAGTTTCTCCCTTTTTACCTAATGAAGTATTGCTGCTGTCCGCAAAGCCAACTACGGAAGCACCGAGTCGCTGAATGGCGGTTTCAAAAGAGAGACGGGTGCGCGTGGAAGCTTCAAAAAAGCAGCTTGCGATCACCTTGTGTTTCAGTAAATCGGTCTGTGGATTGGCTTTCAATGCAGCTGCCGTCTGCAATACCAGTTCCAGATCTGTGCGGTTCAGATCATTAATTGAAATGATATGTTTGCGATATAACGGGTTAGCCATGTTTACGTTCCTCTTTTATGACTTTTAGCCTTGGACTGGGCAGACAAAAAAAAGCCCCTCAATTGAGGGGCTTTTTAAATGTTTGGTTATGCAATGGGAAAAACAATACGCCCACGCTGCCAGCAGACAGTTTTTCGTTAGCTTGATATTTTACGGCCTTCACCGCGTGATTTTTCATGTTTTCTCCCAGCAAATCGTCGCGCATTATACTCACGATAGCATTCACCGCAAGGATTGCCGGAAGAAATTTTTGTTTTAATACTTCGTCAAACGTAATGACCGGAATATTGGTAAGACTATTCGCTTCTGTCACCCAAACTGACAGCCATTCTGTTAAGCGCATTCATTAGGGAAATAGTCGCAGTCAGGTCAACAATCTCTTTTTCCGTAAAGATATCATCAAGGCGGACTTTGATCTCATCCAACACGCTTTGTCTGGGATTTGTCGTCAGGGCTTCTGCCCACTCCAGCGCCAGCTTTTCTTTTGGACTGTAAATATTGGAATTGAACCACGCGGGCAATTTATCCAGTTTAACCTGCTCTATGCCGTGATCTTGCCGGATCATTTCAGCATGAAGGCGACAACAATAGGCACAGCCATTAATTTGGGATACCCGCGTTTCCACCAGCAGAATAAGTGCTTGATCCAGTTCAGAGGCATGGATTTCTTCATAGCTTTTGTATAACGGATTAATAATGGCAGGTGAAACTTTTGCGTAATTCATTTCTATCTCCAGAACTTTTATTTTTTGTTTAAAGGGGTTATTTCACTACAAACACCGCAAAATCTTTCGCCAGATCAGTATTGGGGAATATTTCCCGACATTCCGCTAATAATCGAGGGCAATCTTCAACGCCATAGCGTCCGCTGATATGCGTGGCGATAAAGTGTTTTACCTTGGCGTCACGCGCCAGTGTTGCGGCCTGTTTGGTGGTGGAATGTCCTCGTTCATTGGCTTTCGCGGCAAACGCATCTTCCAGCGTGATTTCATGCACCATCACATCAACATTGGCAGCCATTTTCAGTGCTTCCGGCGTCGGTTCAGTATCTCCGAAAATAGCCAGTGACTTGCCACGGATTGGCGCACCTAAATAATCTTTGCCGCAAATTGTACGGCCATCTTCCAGTGTTACTGTACCGCCTTGTTTCAATGCCTGCATCCATGGGCCACGGGGAATAGCATCCTGATTGAGCTTTTGGGCATCCAATGCGCCGGGTTTGTCATGTTCTTCAATGCGATAGCCGTAACACTCCACACGGTGGTTCAGGGCATAAGCCGTCACTTTCAGTTCACCGTCATCAAATAACTGTCCAGACTGAACTTCAATAATCTCGAGCGGATAGGTCAGAAAAGAGCTGCTCAATTGCAATGAGGTTTCCACAAATTGGCGTATGCCGATTGGGCCATACAAAGTAAGGGGATCGGTAGAACCTCCCATAGAGCGGCTGCACAATAAACCGGGCAAACCGAAGATGTGATCTCCATGCAGGTGAGTGATAAAAATCTTCTCCAGTTTGGATATTTTGATCGGGGAGTGGAGGATCTGGTGCTGTGTTCCCTCACCGCAATCAAACATCCACAGTGCATTGCGGATGCCCTGTAAATCGAGGATCAGGCTGGTGACGTTGCGCTCTTTTGTGGGAATGCCTGCGCTGGTGCCTAAGAATTTCAGTTCCATATTGTTGTTCTTCTAATGATGTTGAATGCTTTCCCAATCCAGACCGAATCGGGCAAGATACTTACGTAATCTATCGGCATCATTGGGCTGTTTCTTCTGTTGGCGGGAAACCGCGAATAATTTGCGGCCCGCTGCTGATAAGCTGGAGGATTCGCGGCAGACTTTGATCACCGTTTCTAATTGTTGGCGATCAAACAAATCAATTTCGGACAAATGATCCGGCAGCAGGGAGGAATCCCCCTCTCCACGCCAATTCTGTTTGAGCCGTGTAATTTCTTCTTCAACTAAATATTGATTGATCCGCCCATTTTCAGCAAATGTTGCCATTCGCGCGACAGACGCACTGAGTTCACGAAAATTTCCCCGCCACTGCGCTTGTTCGGAGCAGGCAAAATGCAGGTAAGTCTGCCGTGCTTCCTTATCGAAGCGAACTTGTGTCTGCTGCATTTGGGTATAGCGGGCAAGTTCATAATCGATATTGGGTTCAATATCTTCGCGGCGTTGTGCCAGGCCCGGCAGTTGATAAGTCCACATATTGATACGGGCGTATAAATCTTCGCGGAATTTTCCTTGAGTCACCCAATCACGCAAGTCGCGATGTGTACCGGCAATTAATTGGAAATCACTGTGAACGTCCTTATCCGATCCGTAAGGCAGGAAACTCTTTTCTTCAATGGCTTTCAGCAACATCGCTTGCTCATCCAAACCGAGTTCTGCCACTTCGTCAAGGAACAGAATGCCGTTATTGGCTTCACGCAGCAATCCGGTACGTGGCTGAATCGCCCCCGTAAATGCTCCTTTAACGTGACCAAACAATGTGGACATCGCATTATCACCGCGCAGGGTTGCACAGTTCACTTCCACAAATCGCCCTGTGATTAAATGACGAGATTGCCGCAATTGGTAGATTCGGCGTGCGAGAAAGGATTTACCCGCGCCGGTTGGTCCTGTGAGCAGAATGGGGGCGGTGGAACGTAAGGCGACGCGTTCAATCTGGTCGATCAGATGGTTGAAATTGGCATTGCGGGTAGCAATGCCGGATTTAAGAAACGCCACCTGTTCCTGCTGTTCACGCAGAAAGCGGCTGGTCAGGGTGGTGTAACGGCTGAGATCCAAATCGATAATGGCGTAAACGCCTTCGGGATGGTTTTTCTCCCCCTCATTTTTTGGGGAAGTCTGTAGCAATTGAGCGGGTAGATAACGGGCTTCGGTCAGCAAAAACCAACAGATTTGTGCAACGTGAGTACCGGTTGTGATATGCACCAGATATTCTTCGTTTTCAATCTCGAAAGGATAACGAACGGTAAAATCCAGCAAAGTGGTATAAACTTCTTCGAAATCCCACGGATTTTCGATTTGAATTTCATTCAACACTACTTTTGTTTGCGGTGAAACCTGTTCAATATCCTCTTTTACCTTCTCGGCTAAAACTGAGTCATTGGATTGATAAAGCAATTCCAGCCTGTCAATCGGTAACTCTGGCTGTTGGCACATTCCAACAGTGGGGCGCCATTTTGCCCAGCGATTGGCATTCTTACCTCGTCTATCTAACTTTGAGCCTAAAATGCCAATGGCAACTTTGCGTTTCATCATCTTCCCTGTATTCAGATTATCTAAATTTATAAATAACGATATAAAAAGATAAGAAATTTTGGCTGTAAAAACAATCAGCAAAATTAGTAGAAAATAAAAACAACTATTTTTCAAACAGATAAAAAATATTTCTGCTTTTTTTCAACGTTGGCACGTAACTGGCAATAACTAGAGCATTATATGCTGAAAAAAGAAAAGGTTCTAAATGGACTGGTACAAATTAAAGGAGAACAAAAATGACGACAACTGAAATGAAAACCAACGCTTATAGTTTTTTGATCAACGAAAAGTTGACCCAAGAAAATAGTGCTCCGGTAAAAATGTGGACGAATGGCGTACCCGTTGATCCAAAAGCCATTATCCAATTGCAGAATATGGCCAAGATGCCTTTCGTTTTTAAACATCTGGCGGTAATGCCGGATGTCCATGTCGGTAAAGGCTCGACTATCGGTAGTGTGATCCCGACACGCGGCGCGATTATTCCGGCGGCGGTTGGGGTGGATATCGGTTGTGGAATGATCGCGATGTGTACTTCGCTGGTGGCATCTGATTTACCGGATAGCTTGTTGAATATCCGCCATGCCATTGAAGCGGCCGTACCGCACGGACGTACAGTAAACCGTGGCGGTCGCGATAAAGGGTCTTGGAATAAAGCACCGGAGATTGTGGATCAACATTGGGCGACGCTGGCGGACGGGTTTAAGCGTATTACCGATAAACACCCAAAACTGTTGAATACCAATAATCATAACCATTTAGGAACATTGGGAACGGGAAACCATTTTATCGAGTTGTGTCTTGATGAAGCAGATCGTGTTTGGGTGATGCTGCATAGTGGTTCCCGTGGTGTGGGTAACGCTATTGGTAACTTATTTATCTCGTTGGCAAAGAAGGATATGCAGCAGCATATCGCGAATTTACCAGATCGCGATTTGGCATATTTCGAGGAGGGAAGCCGTTATTTTGACGATTATATGGAAGCGGTCGGTTGGGCGCAGGATTATGCGCGCCAGAATCGGGAAGTGATGATGCATCGTGTGCTTGAAGCGTTGTCCCGCGAGATCCCAAAACCTTTCACGACACAGCAGGAGGCGGTGAACTGTCACCATAACTATGTTCAGCGTGAACAGCATTACGGTGAAGACGTTTTGGTTACACGTAAAGGTGCGGTATCTGCCCGTAAGGGCCAGATGGGAATTATCCCGGGATCAATGGGGGCAAAAAGCTATATCGTCCGTGGTCTTGGAAATGAAGAGAGCTTCTGTTCATGCAGTCACGGAGCAGGTCGCGTGATGAGCCGTACTGAGGCGAAAAAACGTTTCACTGTAAGCGATCAGAAACGCGCAACAGCACATGTGGAATGCCGCAAAGACAGCGATGTGATCGATGAAATCCCAATGGCGTATAAGGATATTGACGCTGTGATGCAAGCGCAGTCATCGCTGGTGGAAATTGTGCATACCTTGCGTCAGGTGGTGTGTGTAAAAGGATAAGGATTAAAAAAATAGGAAAAATGGAAGAAATGGAAAGGGAAATAAAAACCAGTGCTGTCAGCCCTGCTATGCGTTTGCGTATCAAACGTAAATTAGCAGGTATAGAGAAGAATTATGGTATACGGATATTATACGCTTGTGAATCTGGTAGTCGTGGGTGGGGCTTTGCCTCACCAGACAGCGATTACGATGTACGGTTTATCTACGTCCATCCGATTGATTGGTATCTCAAAGTAGAAGCGGAGCGGGATGTCATTGAGCTGCCGATCAATAGTGAACTGGATATCAACGGTTGGGAACTGCGCAAAACGCTAAAATTGCTGAAACAGGCGAACCCAACATTAATGGAGTGGTTGGATTCGCCTGTTATTTATCATGCTGATCCGGCGGCAACCAATGGACTGAAAACGCTGGTGCCACATTTCTTTTCGGATATTAAAGCACGCTATCACTATCTTTCGATGGCGAAGAAAAACTTTCGTGGTTATTTGCAAAGTGAAGAAGTCCGGCTGAAAAAATACTTTTATGTATTGCGCCCTTTGCTTGCTGTTCGCTGGATTGAAATGGGAAAGGGTGTGCCACCGATAGATTTTGAAACGCTGGTGGCAGAAACCGTGGATGATCCGCAATTAAAAATGGAAATTGATGATCTGTTGCGAATTAAACGGAATGCAAATGAAGCAGAATATGGTCCGCGTAAAGCAAGGGTTCATGCTTTTATTGAATCGGAATTGGATGAGACACGGATACGTTGTGAACTTCAAGGTCAATGCGAGCGCAGCCCTGAATTGTTGGATAATTATTTAAAACGTTGGGTGATGAGGAGTTGATTTAATTATCATGTACCAACAAGGTATGGATAATTAGTTGATTAAGTGGACCACGGTCTCATCTGTTAATCAAATGGATCTCGTTCTGCTATGTCCTGATAGCGTTCATTGGTATCTAAAAAATCATTTGGAACAGGAAAGTTATCTAACATATTCAAGAAGAAATTCCAATTATCTCGTTTAGAGTCCTTTTTCGACAAAATAACATCCTCATTCTCAAATTCAGACATAACGAATAACCTGATGGTTTTGTTACGTCTATTGTTGAGTATTTTTACAATCCTTTCCATCATTAATCTCTAAATAAAAGTGGCTGGTATATGTTAAATAATCGGTAAAATGTAATCTCAGCCACTCTTTGTCAAATTAGAGTTGGATAAACTCTTTATCAAACATAAGGAATTCAGGACAACAGGTGAATAACATGGACCAAACTGATACCAAAACCAGTAAGTTTTTAAGTTATGTATTACGCCATCAACCGGAATCCATTGGATTAACCTTGGATAGTGAAGGATGGGCAGATATTGGCACGCTGATAAAATGTGCCTCTCAGCACGGCAAGCGATTGAATCATTCACTTATTGAGAAAATTGTTGAGATCAATGACAAAAAACGCTTTGCTATTTCTGCGGATCAGAAACGTATCAGGGCAGTTCAGGGACACTCAACCCAGAAAGTCGATATTTGCTACCAAGAGAAAATCCCGCCCGCTATTTTGTATCACGGCACAGCCACCCGTTTTTTGGATTCCATTGTTAAACAGGGATTAGTGGCGGGAACGCGACATTACGTGCATTTATCGGCAGATGAATCGACAGCCATTAAAGTGGGGCAACGTCATGGCAAAGTTATTATCCTGAAAATTGAAGCGCGATTGATGTATGAGCAGGGCTTTAAATTCCATCAGGCGGATAACGGTGTTTGGTTGACGAAAACCGTGCCTGTGGCATATATGAGTATCATTTCGCGTTCTTGATAAGGCTTTTGGAGATAACATGACCGTTATGGATTCCCTGCTTGCATTTACGGTGGCGGCCGCATTGCTTACATTGACCCCCGGTCTGGATACTGCGCTTGTTCTGAGAACCGCAACGGCAGAGGGCGGTAAAAAAGCCTTCCAAGCAGCTCTTGGCATAAATGCAGGGTGCTTTATTTGGGGAGCGATGGTGGCCTTTGGCCTTGGCACGTTAATTGCTGTATCAGAGCTGGCATTTAACATATTAAAATGGTGTGGTGCACTGTATTTGTGTTGGCTGGGTATTCAAATGTTCTGGCATCCCAAACAGGATCTTGGAGGGGAAACCTCTTCCTCAGTTAAAAGCCAGAATTGGTTTATCAAAGGCATGTTGGGCAATGTACTCAATCCGAAAATGGGTGTGTTTTACGTCTCATTTTTGCCGCAGTTTATTCCCCAAGGGCATTCTCCCATTTTATGGACGTTCGGTTTGGTCGCTATCCATTCATTGCTGGGCACATTGTGGTCATTATCATTGATTTATGCTACACGTCCTCTTTCTCATATCTTACGTCGTGCAAATGTCATTAAGTGGATGAACCGCGCGACAGGCGGGCTATTTTTGCTTTTTGCGT
The DNA here is from genome assembly GCF_033949345.1 of Xenorhabdus littoralis. Classification (NCBI taxonomy): domain Bacteria; kingdom Pseudomonadati; phylum Pseudomonadota; class Gammaproteobacteria; order Enterobacterales; family Morganellaceae; genus Xenorhabdus; species Xenorhabdus littoralis. Next base: position 44,424 of record NZ_VCDP01000016.1, on the reverse strand, counting down.
TTAAATTAGTGCTGAGTAGCCGAAGATGATTGGGTCAGTGCGGGTTTATATAAGGTACAGGGTCATAATTCGTTTTCTGTCTGGATGAGGCAAGGTCATATTTGTCCCAAAACGCTTTCAAGACACCATAGAGAAAATTAGAGAAATATATTGGGTGGTGTCTTGAAAAACTTAATTTTTAATATCCTGTATGTAATGATTTATAAATCAATCTACTATTGCGTCGATTCCAGAATAGGAAAACAACGCAGGTGCTCCACCGGTATGAACAAAGAGCAATGGCTTCTGACTGTCAATGGTATTATTCAGGACATTATCAATTAAGCCGGCCATCGCTTTTCCGGTATAGACGGGATCTAATAAAATGCCCTCTTTTTGTGCCAATAGCGTAATGGCGTCTAACCCTTTTTTATTTGGCATGCCATACATGGGAGCAAAATAATTATCCCACAAAAGAACATCTGGACAGGTTGTCTGACCTAAAAGCGAGTTTATTTCTTGCTGCAATTGACTCACTTTTGGTGTTTGCTCGGCGGTAACACGCGAGACGGTAACACCAATAACAGGTGTTTGTGGTAGTGCAGATTGTAATCCAATAGCCAGTCCTGCATGTGTTCCTGCACTTCCAGAGGCGACAATAACGGCAGCAAATTCGACATCTTTTGGTCGCTGTTCAGCAATTTCTAATGCGCAACGCACATAACCCAATGAACCAAGGGCATTGGAACCGCCGATGGGAACAATATAAGCATCTTCGAGATTGAGCTGGTCAATCAATTCCTTCATTTGCACATTGGGATCGGTCAACTCATCACACATGACACATTGGGTATTGAATAATTCCGTCAGCAGTTTATTGCCATTATTCAGAAAATTACTATCTTGATTCCGGATTGGATTCTCTAATAAGGCGACACATTTTAGACCGTACTTTGCAGCAATAGCCGCTGTTTGCCGTACATGATTTGATTGAATTGCTCCAGCGGTAACAATAACTTTAGCCTTTTTTTGTAATGCGTCAGCAATAAGATATTCCAATTTACGTAATTTATTCCCACCCATCGCCAAGGGGGTTAAGTCATCTCTCTTAATATAAATATCACGCCCTAAATAGTGAGATAGATTTTCCAATTTATTCATCATAGTCTCAGTTTTTAGTAAATCAATTCGAGCAAATTTTGCTAAGTTTTTTTGTAAAGACATATTATCTCCAGCGGATTGTGAGTTAATAAGTAAAGCCTAAGTAAAAATAGATGACGAGGGCGAAACTTGCGGTAACCAACGCATATGGCATTTGAGTTCGAATATGTTCAATATGGTTACAATCTGTTGCCATTGATGCAACGATAGCATCGCTGGAAATTGGCGATGTCATATCACCAAAGATAGAACCAGAAATTGCGGCACCAATCATATATTCAGGGGGCATACCAACTGAAAGACCTAATTGTATTCCAATGGGGATCATAATTGCGAATGTACCCCATGAGGTTCCTGTTGCTAATGACATGATGGCACTAATCAGGAAAATAAAACCTATGGAAAAACCTGCTGGAATAACTCCAGAAGTGATTTGTGCAATATAAGCACCGATATTTAAATCAGCAGAAACGCTACCCATTAAGAATGCTAATATCATGACAGAGCTTATTTTTATCATGCTGGCATAACCAATATAAAGCTCTTTAAAAAAGGTTTCGATAGTTAAAATACGACGTATTAAGAACCAGAAAAAAGACACTGTGGTTCCGAACATAACACTCCAATAGATAGAAGTTGAACCGCTGCCCTTACTAAAATCACCATCACCTGTGATATAGAGGGCAATGGGGAGCATGAATACAGTCGATAAAATAGGAATAAAAAAGTTTAATGAAGAATGGCATTTGGGGTGTTCAATAATATCATCACTATATTCACTGTGCTCGTTTTCAGGATCATTATTTAAATGTTCATGTAAGGCCTGCATTTCAGCGGTTCTCATTGGTCCCCAAGATGCATTAGAAAAAATATAAAATAGGACAGAAGCCAGAGATAACCAAGCCATAATATTATGAATCATAGAACCAGCTAGAATATCAAAAGGCTCACCGTTGATTATTCCTCTAGAAACCTGTACACCGATGACACCCATCATTGCGGCTCCCCAACCATTAATCATGACAGAAGAACAAACAGAAACACAGGATGTTTGAATAATGTAAGCCATTTTTTCTGGTGGAATACCATAATTTTTGGCTAGTTTTTTTGTTGTTGCTCCAGCGATTAATTGGTTAATAGAGCTTTCAATAAAGATTAATGATGTAATAATCATTGCCAAAAATTGAACGGATTTCTTATTTTCAATAAGTCGCGTCTTTTCCATTAATAAATGGACTAAGGATCGCACGCCACCTGTAACTACCACAAGCCGCATTATTCCACCAATCATTAACATAAAGATGATGGTTTTGGTATTACTGGGAGAGGAAAATGTATCAATAATACCTTCAATGGTTCCTTGTATACCTAAAATAAAATTATGGTCATTAATGACAGTAAAGCCGACTAATATACCGAGTAGTAATGATAAAATAACCTGGCGTGTAAATATAGCTAAAATAATTGTAACAACAGGGGTGATGATAGCCCAAACTCCGTAATCATTCATTTTTACTTACCTTATTTCTTGTTATTTTTTATATCAAGTAAATTTACTCTAATGCTTTTCTGAGGTCAGCTAATAAATCGCGAATATCTTCAATTCCTACTGATAAACGCAATACAGTATCATAAATACCAATCTCTTCACGCGCTTTTTTTGTCATTGAGCCATGTGACATTGTTGCAGAATGGTTAACCATACTTTCTATACCACCGAGAGATTCTGCCAAAACAAAATAGCGTAATTTACTTAAAAATTTTTTTGTATCCTCCAGATCACCTTTTAATTTGATCGTGACGACAGCACCGCCTGTGCGCATTTGCTCCTGACAAATGGAATAGTGTGGGTGAGTGGTTAAGCCGGGATAATAGATTTGTTCAATTTTTGAATGAGATTTAAGAAAATTGGCGATTTCAAGCGCATTAGCACATTGTGCTGACATTCGTAACGCTAATGTTTTTAATCCGCGTAGTGCTAAATAAGCATCAAAGGGAGATGCAATGGCACCGATAGTTGTTTTTAAGAAATTTAATCTATTGGCTAAATCATTTCGGTGTGTAATAACCGCTCCTCCAATAAGGTCTGAATGGCCGCCAATATATTTACTTGCAGATAACATCACAATATCTGCACCTAATTCAAGAGGTTTTTGATTCCATGCGGTTGCAAATGTATTATCAACACAAGTTAAAATATTGTGTTTTTTCGCGAATGAACAAATACGTTTGATGTCAACCAATTCTAATAATGGATTAGTTGGACTTTCTATCCAAATTAAACGAGTATTATCTTTTATTTTAGATTCAATTTCAGTGAGGTTATTTAAATCGGTATAATCAAATTGATGACCATTATTTTCAATTGCTACCTGTTCAAATAAACGAAACGTGCCACCATAAACCCCTTTCATCGCAATAATATGGGATTCTTTGGGGAGTAAGTTTAAAACTAAAGCAGTGGCTGCTACACCAGACGCGGTTGCAGTTGCGTAAATACCACTTTCTATTTCGGCTAATAATGTTTCATAGGCATGGCGCGTCGGGTTACTGCAACGGGAATAACAGTATTCACCGTGTTCAGATAATTTTTTTGTATAAAAGTACTGGCTGTGGTAATTGGTGGAAAAATAGCGTGGTTTTCTTTGTCTTGCTGTTTTCCACCGTGAATTAATGCCGTAGCTATATTTTTTATCATTTTTGCAGTCCTATAAATTAATTATCAATGTTCTTTAGGGGTAAAAATTGCACTGTTGAAAAAGAATATGGCATAAAGAGATAAAAAAAATTTTCCAAAAAATAGCTATATTTGTTTAATTAAGAGAATATTTTTTCCGAAAATTGAAATTTTTTATATAAATCAAATAATTAAATTGATATTATTTAATGTGATGATTATCAATATATTGAAAAATTGTGCGGATTGATAACGTCATTTTCAGGTTTTTAACGGAAGTCGGTGGAGATTTGGTCGCGTATACATGCAGACAGAATGTCAATAAAGTCATCCGTAATGAAGGGTACAATCATTTTTATTATTAACAGTATCCAGTGCACAGTCCTCCAATAGCCATGCCCCACTGCCACCTCAAGATTCTTCAACACTTGCTATTTTGGACATTGTGGCATCAGTTCACCCGCAGATAGCACATGATATTCTCGGAATTCAATTCATCCATCACCTAATCCTATCAAGATATTTCCTGAAGTACTGGCGGCGGTCACTGTGGTGGCAGTGATTGCTTCACCGCATGAGCGGACACAATTTGAATCAACAATTATAAAACTAGATTTTCCACCAGTGTTGCCACCATCATGGCCTTAATGGTGTGCATTCGGTTTTCGGCCTGATCAAACACAATGCTGTGTTCTGATTCAAATACGTCATTAGTGACTTCCAGCCCGCCATATAAATTGAATTCTTCTGCCAGCTGCTTACCAAGCGTCGTTTCTTCATCGTGAAAAGCAGGCAGACAATGCAGGAACTTCACTTCTGGATTACCCGTCAGTTTTATAACATCCATATTGACCTGATAAGGTTTCAGCAATGCAATGCGTTCTTGCCAGATTGATTTAGGTTCTCCCATTGATACCCAAACATCGGTATACAGAAAATCGGCTTCTTTTACGCCTTGCGCAATATCTTCTGTCAGAGTGATCTGACCACCCGTTTTCTCTGCCAATTTTTGGCATTCTGTAACCAAGTTCGCGTTCGGCCAGAACGTTTTTGGTGCGACCAAACGGAGATCCATACCCGTTAGTGCAGCAGCTTCCAGCATAGTATTGCCCATGTTATTCCGGGCATCACCCAGATAGGCGAATTTGATTTCAGACAGTGTTTTTTGGCTGTGCTCCTGTATCGTCAGTAAATCAGCCAGCAATTGGGTTGGGTGAAATTCATCAGTCAGGCCATTCCAGACCGGAACGCCTGAGTATTGCGCCAGTGTTTCGACAATATGCTGACCGTAGCCACGGTATTGGATACCGTCATACAGGCGACCAAGTACCCGCGCGGTATCCTTGATGGATTCTTTGTGGCCGATCTGGCTGCCATTTGAACCTAAATAGGTCACATTGGCACCTTGATCATGCGCGGCAACTTCGAACGCACAGCGTGTACGCGTGGAGTCTTTTTCGAAAATAAGGGCAATGTTTTTTCCCTTGAGTAAGGGAGACTCCATACCTGATTTTTTATTCGATTTCAATTCATGAGACAATGTTAAAAGTGTATTTATTTCTGTCGGCGTAACATCGAGTAATCTTAGGAAAGAGCGTTTAAAAAATGGGTTCATTACGCATTATCTCCATTAATGAAATAGTGAATTTATATGCACTATATATCAATAAAAAATTAGATTGCAAGTTCCATGCTCGATGCCTGTAAGAGTGATGGGATTAAGACTGATTATGGATCAGCCTCTTACGGTTTATACTTCTCCCTGAACAAAATTGGATAGATATATCCTTTGTAAAGAAAAGATGGGAGAATGCAAAACAGGACAGCCAACTGACGGAGGGGATTTGCATGGCAGACCCACATGCTTTAGAAGAACAGCGTGAAGAGACTCGCTTGATCATTGAAGAATTATTGGAAGATGGCAGCGATCCTGATGCGCTTTATATTATTGAGCACCACTTCTCGGCAGAAGACTTTGATCAACTGGAGAAGGCCGCGCTTGAAGCGTTTAAGCTAGGTTATGAAGTAACAGATGCGGAAGAGCTGGAAACAGAAGATCGTGTTGTTCTGATGTGTTGTGATGTGATCAGTGAAAGTCATCTTAAAGCTGAACTCATCAACCTACAGGTTGAGCAACTGATGGATCTGGCTGAAAAGATCGGTGTGAATTATGATGGTTGGGGAACATACTTTGAAGATCCCAACGCGCCGGATGATGAAGATGATGACGGTGATCTCTTCCCGCCAGAGGAAGATGAACCCAGACTTCATTAAGATTTTTCGCAGACAGCGTTAAAGCCAAACGCCCCACTTGATCTGTGGGGCTTGATTTATTGATGACTCTCTATTGATATCTATCGCTTATAGCGCTTTTATCATCCTGACTTCGCAGTCGCTGTGGCCTGTATTGCCAAGAGTCTCATCAAGATAGCTGAAACCCAATTTTTCATATAGGGTAATGGCAGCTTTCAAATCTTCCGTCGTTTCAAGATAACAACGTTTAAAGCCCTGTTCTGTACCGAATGAGAGAGATTGCTCGACGATTTGTTTGGCAATCCCTTTTCCGCGTAGTACCGACGAAAGGTACATTTTCTGTAATTCACAAGTATCGTTATCACCCCCCGCCAGTGGAGCAATACCACCACCGCCGACGACTTTGTCATCCATTTCAACAACCCAGTAAGCGCTGCGTGGCTGGCTGTAAACTTCATACAAAGTATCCAGAATCGGATCAGCAACGGCAAAACCTTTGTCTGCGGTTAAGCCGTGCTCAGCGGATACCTCGCGGATAACAGCCGCAATGCCTGCGTTGTCTTGGCGGGTAATAGGGCGAATCACGTAGTTGTGTGTTGTTTCTGTTGTCATTGTATTTTCTTTATAATTTTTATTGATTAATAGGGAGGTAAATAATACAGCACTGAATATATTATATTGTGTTGATGTTTTAGTCACCCTGTCTCACTACATTGATAACTTGGCTGTCTGGTGCATTAACCTGATTTGACTTCAATTTGATCTGAATAGTGAAGCTGAAAATAACGTTCTAAAAACTCAATGGTGACTCTGATGCGAGCAGACATCACCAGACGAGTGACATAAACCGCCCAGATGTTCGCGGATTGATAATATTCAGGCAGAATATGAACTAATGCACCTGATTTGATATTTTTCCTGACATCCCAATAGGAACGTAAAGTAATACCGTGCCCATCAAGGCACCACTGGTGGATAATTTCACCATGGTTGGACGACATAGGCCCGGTAACTTTCACGGATTGGTATCCCGCACTGCTTTGTAACTGCCAGATGCCAAAAGGATGATCCCGCTCTTTGATGACCAGACAGGCGTGAGAGGGCAACTCATTCAGTGATTTTGGCATCGGATGCCGGGCGAGATAAGAGGGCGCTGCGCATAAGATGCGACGATTGGATGCGAGCTTTCGTGCAATAAGATTATTATCAATATCATCGCCAATACGAATATCCAAATCAATGCCTTCTGTGACTAAATCAATAATGCGATCTTTCACATCAAACCGGATCTCTAATTGGGGATAGGCTTGGACGAGTGCAGATAGCGCAGGGGCCACGAATTGCCGTCCGAAGCCAAAACTACTGACAATCCTGATTGTTCCCTGCGGTTCTTGCCGAAGTTCAGAAAGCTCATCAAGCATCTGATTGACATCATTCAGAATACGTTGTGCCCATTCGTATATCCGCTCGCCATCCTCCGTAATGGATACCCTGCGTGTCGTTCTGTGCAATAGGGTAACATTCAATACACTTTCTAATATTGCGATGCGTTTACTGATAAAAGCCGGAGAAACTCCCATTTCTTCCGCCGCAGCGGCAAAACTTGCTCTCTTGGCGACTAAAAGGAAAACACGGAGATCCTGTAAAATAGGCAGATTATTCATATATCGTAAATTATGTTTCTACATTTTTTGGATTGAATACAATTCAGTCAATTATAAGATAGCTGAAAAGTCAATTTTGTATCCTGATAAATGAGAGATATCTAATGAAACAACAGTTCAAGATTGCGGCGATCCCTGGGGATGGAATTGGTCATGAAGTGCTTCCGGAAGGAATTAGAGTATTACAAACTGTAGCTGAAAAGTGGGATCTCCATTTATCGTTTGAATATTTCGAATGGGCCAGCTGTGACTATTACTTTAAGCATGGCACCATGATGCCTGATGATTGGTTTAATCAGTTAATGGCGTTCGACGCGATCTATTTTGGTGCTGTCGGTTGGCCTGAAAAAGTGCCTGATCATATTTCTCTTTGGGGGTCATTACTTAAATTCCGCCGTGAATTTCAGCAATATGTCAATTTACGTCCGGTACGTCTTTTACCGGGAGTACCTTGCCCGTTAGCCAATAAAAAACCGGAAGATATCGATTTTTATGTCGTCAGGGAGAATACCGAAGGGGAATATTCAGCGATTGGTGGCCGTCTGCATGAAGGGACGGAACATGAAGTGGTGATCCAGGAATCGGTTTTTACCCGCCGTGGCGTTGATCGCATATTGAAATATGCGTTTGAATTTGCGCAAAGCCGCCCCCGTAAGCGACTGACATCCGCGACTAAATCAAACGGTATTGCGATCAGTATGCCTTACTGGGATGAGCGGGTTGAGGCGATGGCAAAACAATATCCGGAGATTAAATGGGATAAGCAGCATATTGATATTCTTTGTGCGCGATTTGTGCTGGAGCCGGAACGGTTTGATGTCGTTGTCGCTTCCAACTTATTCGGCGATATTCTGTCTGATCTTGGGCCTGCCTGTACAGGAACCATCGGGCTTTCGCCTTCTGCCAACCTGAATCCGGAAAGAAATTTCCCTTCCTTATTTGAGCCGGTTCATGGATCAGCCCCTGATATCTATGGCAGAAATATTGCTAACCCAATCGCCATGATTTGGTCTGGTGCCATGATGCTCCAGTTCTTGGGCGAAGATGATGAACGTTACCAACATGCTCATGATGATATTTTATCTGCCATTGAAGCTGTGATAGCTGAAGGAACAGTGACGCCTGACATGAAAGGAGAAGCATCAACACAGCAGGTCGGAGACGCCATTATTCGGCATTTGTCACGAGTTGTGTATCCTGTGACTGATGATTTTTTATCTGAGCGTCCTGAACAGGTGAGTAGTCAAAGGGAATCGTTTGATGATTAAGAGTTGAAGATTGGGTACTCGAATAAGGTATTTGTCAGAATTTGATAATTCAAACTAAGGGCATAATTCATCGAATTATGCCCTATTCACTTTTATTGTGATTCTAACTCAAAAAATGAGGAGAATTAACGAAACGATTTAATTTCTCTCTGAACTCTCATCTGCCTAATTCTTAATGAACATCACAAAACATTCATTACGATATGTGTTTTATCTATTTACCATTTGGCCAATTGTTTAAATTATGTATCAGCACTATATTTGAATTGTTAATAAAAAGACGCGATAAGTACGTTCTCACTTGTTGCATGCTTTCCTCTTAGTCGTATCTATACCAACGTAATCATAACAACAATAACAGGCACTTTGCTGTTATCGCCCAAACGCAAAATGGGTATATATAAAGTGACGAAACGGAGGGTTCATGTTGAGCAGTACAAAGAAAGATATTCCCTTAATAGCAATAAGTCTGGTTTGTATAGTTGTGATAGCAATAACACTCAGTTTATTTCCTGAAGAAGTAAGTGTTATTGCTAATTCAATTTTTAATGGGCTGACTCGTTTACTGGGATCAACAATTCAAATATTAGTCCTTGCCGCTTTGATGTTTGTACTTTATTTAGCGATAAGTAAATACGGCAATATTCGATTGGGTGAAGGAAAACCAAAATATGCCACAGTACCTTGGTTATTTATGTTTATTTGTGCAGGCCTGGGTTCCTCGACCTTATACTGGGGAGTCATGGAGTGGGCATATTATTATCAAATGCCGGGCCTGAATATTTCCCCTAAAACGCCCAAGGCATTGGAATATAGTATCAGCTACTCTTTTTTTCATTGGGGTTTAAGTGCCTGGGCAACTTATGCACTCGCTTCACTGATTATGGCTTACCATTTTCATGTCAGAAAAAATAAAGGACTGAGCTTATCAGGGATTATTTCCGCGATTATAAAAATTAATCCCTATGGCTTTTGGGGACGCCTGATTGATATGACGTACTTAATCGCGACGGTGGGAGCATTAACTATTTCTTTAGTGGTTACTGCGGCCACATTAAGTGGCGGGCTTTCTTCACTCATCGGTACGCCTAATGATTTTACCGTTCAGGCTGGAATTACCCTATTAGCCGCCGTGATCTTTTGTCTGAGTTCTTATATCGGCATTGATAAAGGTATGCAGCGTTTAAGCCAAATGGTGGGATGGGGAGCATTGGGTTTTGCGTTGCTGGTACTGATAGTCGGGCCGACGGAATTTACCATTAACAATATGATTAACGCAGTTGGCCTGACAACCCAGAATTTCCTGCAAATGAGCTTATTTACCGATCCGATGGGAGACGGTCAATTCACACGTAGCTGGACGGTGTTCTACTGGTTATGGTGGGTTTCCTACACACCCGGTGTCGCTATGTTCGTGACCCGTGTTTCCCATGGGCGCAAAATTAAGGAGGTTATTTGGGCATTATTATTGGGGAGTACGTTTGGTTGCTGGTTCTTCTTTGGGGTATTGGAAAGCTACGCAATGCACCAATTTATTACCGGTGCTATCAATGTGCCTGAAATATTGAATACATTGGGCGGAGAAACAGCAGTTCATCAGCTATTGAGTGCGCTGCCATTAGGCCAATTCTTCCTTGCAGCCTATCTTTTTATCATGGTGATTTTCTTGGCTTCGCATATGGATGCAGTGGCCTATACCATGGCGGCAACCAGTACGCGTAATTTACGGGAAGGCCAAGATCCCTGCCGGAAATTGCGCCTTTTCTGGTGTGTCGTGATTACACTGATCCCACTTTCCATTCTCTTTACGCAAGCCTCGCTAGAAACGATGAAAACCAGCGTAGTGCTTACTGCACTGCCTTTTTTAGTCATCTTATTAATTAAGACATACGGTTTTATCTGTTGGATAAAACGAGACTATGCACAGGTTCCGGCACATCTTATCCAAGACACCCATTTCGCTAAATGATTAAGGAATTGATATGAGCATCCAAGACCCTTATTTTACGCTGCCCAAAAATTTTTGTGCAGATCCAGCAGAAGCGTACACCATGCCCGCACGTTTCTATACTTCTCAGGACGTCTTTGATTATGAAAAAGAGGCGATTTTTTCCAAGAGTTGGATTTGTGTTGCGCACGGTAGTGAGCTTGCTAATGCCAATGATTATGTCACGCGTGAAATTATTGGTGAGAGTATTGTGATTGTCCGTGGGCGTGACAACGTATTGCGTGCCTTTTTTAACGTCTGTCCTCATCGCGGTCATCAGCTATTGAAGGGTGAAGGTAAAGCGAAAAACGTCATCACTTGCCCCTATCATGCCTGGACATTCAAACTTGATGGTTCTTTAGCACATGCGCGTAACTGTGAGAATGTGGCTAATTTCGACAAAGGATTAGCGCAATTAACGCCTGTGAAATTAGAAGAATATGCCGGGTTTGTTTTTATCAATATGGACATGAATGCAGGAACAGTTGAAGCGCAATTACCGGGATTAAGCACCAAAGTATTAGAATCCTGCCCTGACGTTTATGATTTAAAACTGGCAGCGCGTTTCACGACAGCGACACCGGCTAACTGGAAAAGCATTGTTGATAACTATCTGGAATGCTACCACTGCGGCCCGGCACATCCGGGATTTTCAACTTCTGTTCAGGTCGATCGCTATTGGCATACCATGTATGAGAAATGGTCATTGCAATTTGGTTATGCCATTCCTTCCGATCAATCTTTCAAGTTTGAAGGCGAATCTTCATTTCATGGCTTTTGGTTATGGCCTTGTACTATGTATAACGTTACGCCGATTAAGGGCATGATGACGGTTATCTATGAATTTCCCGTGGATGCCGAGACAACACTGCAATATTACGATATTTACTTTACGAATGAAGATATTACAGAAGAGCAGAAATCTTTGATCGAATGGTATCGTGACGTTTTTCGTCCGGAAGACCTGCGTTTGGTTGAAAGTGTGCAAAAGGGGCTGAAATCACGTGGCTATCGTGGTCAGGGGCGCATCATGGCGGATAGTACAGGAAGTGGAATTAGTGAGCACGGAATTGCTTATTTTCACCACCTTATTGCTCAGACGTACCACGAATAAGATGAAATTGGGTAAGAAAGCGACTGTATAGTCTTAGTCAAAGAGGTCATTAAGTGAATATTTCAGAAAATCCTTTCTTCCGTCAACAGGCTTACATCAATGGACAGTGGTGCGATGCTGATAATAAAGAGACGTTAACTGTCTCTGATCCGGCAACCGGAAAGGTCATCGGGCAGATACCCAATATGGCAGCCGGTGAAGCGAAAAAAGCCATTCAAGCTGCATACGACGCATTACCGAAATGGCAAGTACTGACGGGTCATCAACGTGCTCAGTTATTACAAAATTGGTTTCGCTTAATCAGTGAAAATAAAGAACGGCTGGCAGAAATCATGACGCTGGAACAGGGTAAACCGCTGGTGGAAGCTGAAGGTGAAATCACCTATGCAGCTTCTTTTATTGAGTGGTTTGCGGAACAAGGAAAGCGTACAAACGGAGAGATTATTCCTTCTCCGACGGCGGATAAACGGCTGATGGTGATTAAACAGGGCATCGGTGTTTGTGCCGCCATCACACCCTGGAATTTTCCTGCTGCGATGATTACCCGCAAAGCTGCACCCGCGCTTGCGGCGGGTTGTACCATGATAATAAAGCCGGCAAATGAAACACCATTTACAGCGTTGGCAATGGTGAACTTAGCCATTCAAGCCGGTATTCCGGCCGGGGTGATCAATATCATCACGGGCCATTCCCGTATTATTGGTGAAATACTTACGAGCGATGATCGCGTACGTAAACTGAGTTTTACGGGTTCCACTGAGGTCGGGCGTTTATTAATGCGACAATGCTCGGACAGCATAAAAAAAGTCTCTTTAGAATTGGGAGGAAATGCCCCTTTTATTGTCTTTGAAGATGCTGATATTGAAAAAGCGGTAGAGGGGGCGATGGTTGCCAAATTTCGTAATGCGGGACAGACCTGCGTTTGCGCAAATCGTTTGTATATTCACAGAGATATTTATCCGGCGTTCAGTCAGCGTTTTGTTGAAGAAGTGCAAAAACTGCAAGTCGGTAATGGTTTTGAACCGGAAGTACAGATAGGCCCGCTGATTAATGCTGAATCAGCGGATAACGTCCAGTCCCTTTTAGATGATGCACTAAATAAGGGCGCAGATTTATTATATGGCGGTAAGCGCCATGCTTTAGGAGATAATTTCTTTATACCGACTGTACTTGGTCATGTCGCTGAAAATAGCCGGGTATTAGAAGAAGAAATATTCGGACCCATTGCACCTTTGGTTATTTTTGATGATGAAGAGAGTGTTATCACCTCTGCCAACAACACTATTTATGGGCTTGCTGCTTATTTTTATACTGAAAACCCGCAACGTATTTGGCGTGTTTCAGAAAAATTAGACTATGGCATGGTAGGTATTAATACGGGGCTCATTTCCAATGAAGTTGCACCGTTTGGCGGAATAAAACAATCGGGGCTGGGGCGTGAAGGTTCGATCCACGGTATTGAAGATTATTTAGAGCTTAAATATCTCTGTCAGGGGTTTTAACGGATACCCATGAATTTCAAGTTGCCGCCAACAAAGCGGCAACTTGAAAGACGACGGGGATAATCATAATCAGGAATAGCTTATGTCTATATATCAGACGATTAGTGTGATTGTCAGCAATATTGAGGCTATCACGCCGAATATTAAGCGATTTACATTAATACCGAATGAAAACACGCAATTGCCCGCGTTTACTGGCGGAAGTCACATTTTTGTCCAGATGCAGGATGGTGATAAACGCTATAGTAATGCGTATTCTTTATTAAGTTCGCCTTTTGATAAACATAGCTACCAAATTGCCGTCAAGCGAGAAGAGCAGTCCCGCGGTGGTTCTGCATTTATGCACGATAAAGTGGCTATTGACAGTACACTCATTATTTCTGAACCAAATAATTTATTTGCATTAGTGCCTGAAGCGAAAAAACATATATTAATAGCGGGTGGGATCGGGATAACACCTTTTATGTCTCATCTGCATGAATTGAAACATCAGGATGCTGGGTATGAACTGCATTATTGCTACCGCAATTCCGATGACAATGCGTTTATGCAAGAGTTAATGGCCGCGGGATTTAAGGAGAAAATCGATTGTCATATTTCATCTGAAGGGACTCGCCTTGAACTTGATACACTTATTTCCCGATTGCCGGACGGAAGCCACGTTTATACCTGTGGTTCAGGCTCATTGAATCATGGGGTAAAACAAGCTGCACAAAATGCCGGATTTCCTGATCACCAATTGCATTTTGAGCAATTTACGGTTGAAGATAAAACGGGTGAGGCGTTTACAGTTGTTCTGGCGAAATCTGGCATTGAACTGGAAGTTGATAGTGAAGCGACAATTCTTCAGGTTATTGAAAGAAATAAAGCCGCACATGTTGAATGTATGTGCCGTGAAGGCGTATGCGGGACGTGTGAAACCATGATCTTGGAAGGAGAAGCGGATCACCGTGATCAATATCTTAGTGATGAAGAAAAGCAGAGTCAGACATCAATGCTGATTTGTTGCTCCAGAGCGAAAGGAAAACGACTGGTACTTGATTTGTGATGAAAAAATAAAAGTGACTGGAGAGCATAAAAATGTGTGGGAATTTATGCTACTCCATAGTAAGGGTTATCTAACTTACATAGTGAGAAGTTGATTATTTTCGTCTCTGACCTGCCCCGTATTAACACGCCGACCAATATCTTTGAGCTGGGAATACTTTTCAAGGAGCGGTGGTCCATCATCCAAACTCATAGCAAACATCCACATATAGGTCATAACTGAATAGATATGTCCTGCATCGCTTATACCTATAACGGTCATATAGATGATGGTTGAAGCAAAAAGCAGCGCGGTCACCGCGCCGATGGCCAGATAGCCCAGCGCCTCACGATCGGACAGGCGTTCCCTCAGCTTGGAGGCCATTGAGCGTTTTATGCTGTCAGAACTGGACGCTTTCCGGTATGAAATTGCTGGATACGAACCAGAGGCCGCACTTGAGGCTCTTATCGCCAACCATTTACCTGATTCCCACTATGCTGACTGGCAGCTTTATAACTCCGTCTGGACATTAGCAGCGTATGACGACGCCTATGCCGATATGGTAATAGGCATTATGAACCGTTGGTCTGCACTGATTGATAGCATTGTGAGGGCAGGTGTCCAGCAAGGTATTTATCGTGAAATCAGTACTGCGCGCATTACCCGAATCATTGCCGCAGCCGTCAACGGTTACGCCGATATCCTGAGCGTCAACCCCTCTGGCCCGCGCTGCCAGGAAGCCAAAGAAGATCTAAGATATTTGCTGCAACAACTCCTGAGTCGATCATACTGAAAACGGACACCCCGGCTCTCCATGCATCGTCACGCCCTATCATCCAACTCTATATCATGCAAACTCAGCACACCCTGTTTTGAGCGCATAGGCAAACGGTACGGTCAGATTAGTTGGTTGATAATGGAGGCATAGTGAAGAAGAAAAGCGTTTAAAAAGTGTGGGGCATTTATGCGATAAAGCAGCTAAAGGGGTTTCGCCTGGCAACTGGAAACACCGCTAAACTAAAGGACTCGCATTGTAGAGGACCACAAAATATAAACATTCATAGATCGATAACAGGTAACAGTCTGGTTAAGTTACAATTTTTCCTCAAAATGAATTGAGTGCCCCACAGATTTTTATGCTCTCCAGACAGGAGTTTGATGCGATCTATTTTGGTGCTGTAGGTTGGCCTGAAACAGTGTCCGATCCCATTTCTCTTTGGGGAGCATGACTTAAATTCCGCTGTGATTTTGAGCCATCTACTGTTGAAGAAAAAACAGGTGATGCATTTACTCTTGTTTTGGCGAAATCGGCGATTGAACTGGAAGTTGATAGCGAATCAACAATCCTACAATTTATTGAAAGGAATAACGTGGCATCTGTTGAATGTTTGTGTCATGAAGGGGTATGCGGAACTTGTGAAACCATGATTTTGAAAGGTAACACATTGATGCAATAGGTAGAAAATGCATTATTAATTGTTTGAATCATTAAAAACGGTTTTATTATTTCTTATTAATCTGTGGCTCGCTATTTTCATAGTGGGCCACAGAGGTTATTTTAGATTCAGATAATGACAGATGAAAGTAAAGACTAATGTAAATCCGGCTTAAATATTTTTGTTCTATTTCCATAAAATACAAAGAAAAATAAATATATTTTTATATTTATCAGGAGGTGCATCATGATTCTAAAATCAAAATTTTTCAGTATATTAGATTCAGGAATAGAAGGATCACTGACTCGAATGGCTCGTTATGGCTCAAGTCCAGATATAGCGCCTGATATCGTTAATATTAAAGGTTCTATCACTATCAGAGAAGTTGGACTTCAGGATGCTTTATCTCTTGTTAATCGGATAAGAGCTAATATGATTAACGGTAATTGGTGCATAAAGCCTAATCAAACGACACCGCTAGATAAGGATCAGGTGCAGTGGTACTCACGATGTTATTCTACATATAAATTACTTTGTCAAATTAATGATATTTTGTATAGCGGCTTTGAAGATATTTCAGACGCAAGAGAACATTATTTTTTTGTTATGTTTTATGAAGAAACACCGATTGGTATATTGGTGTTCTCCAATGATGCGACAAAAATAACAGAACCAGCTAAAATTGAAGAATTCGCCATACACGTAGGGATGAGGCGCAGCGGTGTGTTTTTGATGGAATATGCAGTAAATAAATCAAAAGAACTTGGTAAAAATGGTAATGTTAAATTGATACCAGCACGTGACGCCATATCTGTTTACTTTAAATATGGATTTGAATTTAAAGGAGGTTATATGGTATTAGAACCAAGCCAGAACCATAAATGGGGAATTTTTAAAGACGGCTACTATTTTAAAGCGGGTTGTGCTTATTGAATATTGAATTTCTTATAGCGTGTTGTTTATTAGTTGATTCGGCTGTATTGCTTAATTATATAAGCTATGTAAAAGAGTCGGATACAACTTAATTTCACCATCGGCAAAGAGTTTCAATCTTCCAATATTATAGACTACAATCTATGGTTATAAGTTGTAGTCTATAAATTGAAAGCTGTTTTTTACTTAGAAATATCCACCCCAAAATACTTCTCAGAGATACGGGCATAGGTGCCGTCATCTTTTATCTCTTGCAGGGCTTTATTAACAGCGTCTACCAGCTCAGCATCTCCTTTGCGCACCAATACAGCCGATTTACTGGCATCGGCTTGCTGAGCGACGATTTTTACTGGCGCATTAGGACGTTGTTTTTTGAAATCAAGAAACGACAGGCGATCATTCAATGTGGCATCAGCGCGCCCGGTGACGACAAGATCAATGGCTTGGTTAAAACCATCCGTACTGATCAAATTCGCGCCGTAAGAAGTTGCCAGTTGTCCGTAGTTACTGGTCAGTGACTGGGCCGAGCGTTTTCCTTTAATATCCGCGAATGTTTTAATATCACTATTGTTATCACGAATGATCAACGCCACTTGGGACGTTGTATAAGGAATAGAAAAACTGTATTTCGCAGCCCTTTCCGGGGTTACACCCACTTGGTTGATAACAGCATCAAAACGCTTGGCATCCAACCCTGCAATCAACCCATCCCATTTGACTTCCATAAACTCAGGTTTCACATTTAAACGTTTAGCAATTTCCCGTGCGATATCCACATCAAAGCCGGTCAGCTTGTTGCTGGCATCATGATAGGTAAAAGGGGGATAAGTGCCTTCCGTGCCAACTTTAAAGACGCCAGAGGCTTTTATGGCGTCAAAATCTTTACCGGCATAACCAGGGGCAGAAATAACAAAGGCAGTCGCGCCTGCCAGTAACAGACTCAAAAGTTTTTTCATTACATTTCTCCGAATAAATAAAGTTGCTGATGCTAAACGTGACTGATTACTATATTTCCCAGTCCGGTAAGGTTTCTGTCAGGGTTGAGATAAACTCGACAGTACGCACTTTACTGGGGTGGGTGAAGATAGTTTTTGCCGTACCCGATTCAATAATTTCACCGGATTCGAGAAAGACGACATTGTGGGCAAGATTAGCGGCCAAGCGCAAATCGTGCGTTGCCATTAACATAGTGGTGCCTTCTCCCGCCAGTTGCTTCAAGACTGAAACAACTTCCTTGGATAATTCAGGATCAAGCGCCGAGGTCGGTTCATCACACAACAGTACTTTGGGAGAAGGCGCCATTGCTCTGGCGATTGCCACTCGCTGTTGTTGACCGCCCGATAGTGTGCTCGGCCAGACATCTGCCTTATGGGACAATCCGACTTTTTTCAGCAACTCCAGTGCCCGTGCTCTGGCGCGTTCCCGGGGCCATTTTTGTACCCAAATCAGCCCTTCCATAATGTTTTCAATGACCGTCAGATGCGGAAAAAGCTGGAAATTCTGGAATACCATGCCCGTTTGTAGGCTAAAACGCTGAATTTCACGATGCGGCAGCCGTTCCTTACCATTAAAGGTAATCTGTTCTTTGCCAATATCCAGCTTGCCCGCCTGCGGGATCTCCAACAGATTAATACAGCGCAACAAGGTGCTTTTCCCGCTGCCGGAAGGGCCAATAAGCGCGGTCAGGCTGCCTTCCTTAATCGTCAGGCTAATATTTTTCAGCACCTTTTGCCCGTCGAAGCTTTTTTCAATGTTGGTGAGCTGAATCATCTTTAACTTCCTTATTGCTATTTTGCTGGGCGAATTTCTTTTCCAACCGGACTTGCAGTGCGGACAACACCGAACTCAGGAGAAGATAGAGAATGGCGGCTTCGGTATACAGGATTAGTGGCTGATAAGTAACGGCGGCAATGCGCTGTGCCGCCAGAAACATTTCTGGTACGGTAATGACGGAAGCCAGAGAAGTATCTTTGACCAGCGAAATAAAAGTATTGGATAAAGGTGGAATAGAAACCCGTGCTGCCTGTGGCAATACGATCCGGCGCAGTGATTGCCACCAGCTCATGCTGATAGAGTGGGAGGCTTCCCATTGCCCTTTGGGAACTGAAATCAATGCAGCACGGATCACTTCGGAAGTATAAGCGCCGACATTCAGGGTAAAGCCGATAACGGCGGAGGTGAAAGCTTCCAATGTAATACCCACGCTGGGCAGGGCGTAGAAGATCAAAAACAGTTGCACCAACAGCGGCGTACCACGGATCAGCCAGACGTAAAACCGAACGACAGCAACCAGCGGTTTAGGCCCGTATAGCCTGATTAAAGCAACGATAAACCCCAGTGAGATCCCCAGAGCGAAAGTAATCAGCGTGAGGGGAATAGTAAATGTCAGGCCAGCGTAAAGCATCGGCCATAAGGAATCCAGCGCTAAACTGAGCCATGATGGGGTCATAGAACCTTCCTAATCGATTGATATTAAAAATATGTTTATTTTTTATAAGGTTGTTTTAATGATGATATGGCAAGAAAAGGAGAACGTTATATACAATAAAGTTATAGCTTAGAACTTTAGGGTCAAAATATGTATGACATCTTTTTTATATCGTATGAACTCTAATAAAAAGTAGTGATTTCAAAGTATTGATAATATATTCAGTAGCGTTTTATTACTTGCAAGTCTACCTTGTTAACACAATTTATTGATATATTCTATTCTAATAAATAAAAGAGTGGATAGAATATCATTTTTTATTTTGGGGTTAAGTGATGGTAGATATATTTAGTTTTTTGTGACGCTATTGATAGGTTTCATAAATAGAGTGTAAAGCAGTAAGTTTGTGTTTTGATGACGAATTCTAAGAGCCTACTCCCTTAGGCTCTTATTCTAATTATTCAGCATTTCCTTCAGAGAAATATTTATCCCAAATTTTCTGATAAGTCCCATCTGCTTTTATCTCATTGACGGCTCTATCTACTGCGGCTTTTAATTCCGTATCATTTTTGCGAAGCAGTACGGCAGTTTTTGCTGCCTGAGTATCAGCGGCAACAATTTTTACCGATGCATCAGGGCGATGCTTTTTGTAATCGAGATAAGAAAGTTTATCGTTAATCGTGGCATCGGCGCGGCCTGTGCTCACCAGTTCAACTTCCTGACTAAAACCGTTGGCGCTGATAATGTCTGCACCATAATGTCTGGCGATCTGGGCAAAGTTATTGGTCAGGGTATGTGCTGATCTTTTTCCTTTTAAATCGCTGAACGTCTTAATGTCGTTATTGTCTGTCCGGGTAATCAATACCGCTTCTGAAATCACGTAAGGCAGGGAAAAAATGTATTTTTTTTCGCGCTCTGGCGTAATGGCGATTTGGTTCATCACTGCATCGGAGCGTCCGGCATCAAGGCCACCGATCAGGCCATCCCATTTACCCTCAATAAATTCGGGTTTCACTTTCATGTGCAGCGCAATTTCACGGCCGATTTCCACATCAAATCCGGTCAGTTTTCCAGAAGCATCATGATAACTGAATGGGGCATAGGCACCTTCGGTCCCAATTTTGAATATTCCCGTGGATTGAATGTTATCAAGAGTAGATTGTGCATAAGCGAGATGAGTGAAGCCAAATTGGACTATACCCGCCAGTAAGATATTGAGGATGATTTTCATTCTATTTCTCCGAAAGGAAACATTTATTTTTAAAACTATTTTCACTATAACGGGAATATCAAAGTCCTCATATATAAGATAATGTTATATCATAGTGGATTAGTAACCTATAATTTATGGCTAATACATATAGTAAATAAAGTTTATTATTCGTTGATTGATTTTAATTAACAGAAGTATGTCACAAATATTTCTGAAAAAATTGTCATGACATAGGGCCTGATATATTTTTGCCTTTCTATTCATATGAAATCCATTAGGGATTTATCGATTACTCCATTACGTTAAACCCGATTGTCAATATAGGTGCCAAGTGTTAAATCCATTATTCAGAAAGGGTATGGTTCACTCTCTGCCTGTCTGCATCTCCTTCTTTCTTATTTTTGCGTCGATTGGCGCACTTTATCAAAGCCACGGCGTTCCATTATTGGAAACATTGGTCGGATCATTATTGATATATGCCGCCCCATTGCAGGTGGCTGCGGTAGGCTATCTGGCTGATGGTGCGCTGTTTTCCGTGATCATTTTGGCTTTGTTGGTCAATTTTCGTTTTTTCCTGATGGCCATGGTGATGACGCAATATTTTCAGGGCATACCAAAGCGAAATATTTTACTGTCGATGCTGGGGTTTAGTGCCAGTACGTATACTGTGGCGCATTCACATATTTCTGCAGAAAATATTGTGGATGGGAAATCCCAGTTTCATTTTTATCTGGGGGTTGCCATCCCTTGTTTTGTGATTACCTTTTGTGCCACTTTGCTGGGATATATTTCAGCAGAACATTTGAATTATGAATCTCTTTCTCTGTTTTTAGTGATGTTGGTTCCTATTCATTTTGCGTCCCTGACCGCCAAGCGAGCGGGTAAAGATATGTCTGTGTTGGCAACGGTGACGGGTGGGGTATGCGCTCCGTTATTGAATGAAATAGATATGAAATTAATGGATCTGACGATCCCGATTCTGTGTGGGGTTGTGATTGCATTGATTGAACGGAACATGAGAAAGGATAAAACATCATGATACTGCTGATCGTAGTCATGGGGTTAATCAGTTTTGTGTTAAGGGCAGCTCCTTTTCTGATAAATAATAATCGGCTGTTTAAAGGGAAAAGTTTACTGATCACCTCACTGGATTATGCTATCTGCTTTATTTTAGGAACCATTATTGTCAATATTTCTCTGAGTAATTTATCCTTGAGTGAATTAATTGAGCAATTTGATATTAAATATGTGTTTGCATTGGTAACAGTTGTTCTGGCTTATTTTATCAGCAAATATACAGGCTCAATATTAAAGAGTTTGGGCTGTTCATTGATTTTTTTTATGTTGGTGCAGGGGTTATTTAATTAAAAGATATATAAGATGAAAAAAACCACTGCAATTGTAATTGCAGTGGTTTACATGAATAAATTTCAATCAGAATAAATTACAGTGCAGTGATAGTTTCTTTCTGCGCCAGCAATTTCTCTTTTGCTGCATTGTTAGTCGCCAGACGTTCACGCTCTTTTGCGACGACGGCTTCTGGTGCCCGGCTGACAAAGCCTTCGTTAGCCAGTTTGCCTTCAATGCTGCTGATCTCTTTATCCAGTTTCTCAATTTCTTTATCCAGACGCGCCAACTCCGCATCTTTATCGACCAAGCCTGCCATTGGGATCAGTATTTCCGCCCCGTTGATCAGTTTGGTGACAGAAACAGGGGCTTCTTCATCTGCGGCCAAGACGGTAACAGAAGAAAGACGACCCATTGCCTGAATAAAGTTGAGGTTTTCAGCCACACGGCGTTGTGCATCTTCATTGGCATCACGCAGCATAACTTCCAGTGGCTTACTTGGTGCGATATTCATTTCGGCACGAATGTTACGTACCGCAATGATCGCTTCCTTGATCCATTCCAGATCGTTCAGCGCCAGTTCATCCGCTTTCGCCGGATCGAATTCAGGGAAAGATTGCAGCATGATGGTATCTGCATCAATGCCTTTAACGACTTTCACACGCTGCCAGATGGTTTCGGTGATGAATGGAATGATGGGGTGTGCCAGACGCTGCAGACCTTCCAATACTTCAACCAGAGTATGGCGAGCTGCACGGACTTCCGTTTCTGAACCTTTGTTGATAGCTGGTTTTGACAGTTCCAGATACCAGTCACAGAATTGGTTCCATGTGAATTCATAAAGGATATTCGCGGCGATGTCGAAACGGTAGGTATCCAGCGCTTCACGGTAGGTTTTAACGGTCTGGTTGAATTCCGCCAGAATCCAGCGATCGGCCAGTGACAACGACATTTCGCCGCCGTTCTGTCCACAATCCTGTCCTTCTGTGTTCATCAGCACGAAACGGCTGGCGTTCCACAGTTTGTTACAGAAGTTGCGGTAACCTTGCAGACGCTTCATGTCCCAGTTGATATCACGACCGGTAGAAGCCAGTGCCGCCAACGTAAAACGCAGGGCATCAGTACCGTGGGCTTCAATGCCTTCCGGGAACTGTTTTTCAGTACGCTTGCCGATTTTCTCAGCCAGCTGTGGCTGCATCATATTGCCGGTACGTTTTTCCAGCAGGTTTTCCAGAGAAATACCATCGATCATATCCAGCGGATCGATAACGTTCCCTTTGGATTTTGACATTTTCTGGCCTTCATCATCACGGATCAGGCCCGTCATGTAGACCGTTTTGAATGGCACTTGCGGTTTGCCGTTTTCATCTTTGATGAAGTGCATGGTCATCATGATCATGCGGGCAATCCAGAAGAAGATAATGTCGAAACCACTGACCAGCACATTGGTTGGATGGAAAGTTTTCAGTGCTTCGGTCTGCTCAGGCCAGCCGAGGGTAGAGAATGTCCACAGGCCAGAGGAGAACCAGGTATCCAGTACGTCTTCGTCCTGAGTCAGAACGATGTCTGCGCCAAGGTTGTTTTCACGGCGGACTTCGTCTTCATCGCGACCAACATAGACGTTGCCTTGTGCGTCATACCAAGCCGGAATACGGTGACCCCACCACAATTGACGGGAGATACACCAATCCTGAATATCACGCATCCAAGAGTAGTACATGTTTTCGTACTGTTTTGGCACGAACTGGATATCACCACTTTCAACCGCTTCAATCGCCACTTTTGCCAGTGGTGCCGTGCGGACGTACCATTGGTCAGTCAGCATTGGCTCGATAACCACGCCACCACGGTCGCCATAAGGTACGGTCAGGTCATGAGGTTTGATCTCAACCAGCAGGCCCTGTTTTTCGAACTCAGCCACAATCGCTTTACGGGCAGCGAAACGCTCCATGCCACGGTATTCGGCAGGAATGTCGGTTGAGCAGATATCAGAAACTTCACCGTTGGTATCGAACACTTCTGCGGCTTCGCGGATATCACCGTCAAAGGTCAGAATGTTGATCATTGGCAGGCTGTGGCGCTTACCGACTTCATAGTCATTGAAATCATGGGCAGGCGTGATTTTCACACAGCCAGTGCCTTTTTCCATGTCCGCGTGCTCATCGCCAACGATAGGAATGCGACGATTTATCAGAGGCAGCAGGATTTCTTTGCCAATCAGATCTTTATAACGCGGATCTTCAGGGTTAACGGCAACACCGGTATCCCCCAGCATGGTTTCAGGACGGGTTGTGGCAACAATCAGGTAATCCTTGCCTTCAGCGGTTTTTGCACCGTCAGCCAGCGGATAGCGCAAGTGCCACATAGAACCTTTTACTTCACGGTTTTCAACTTCCAAATCGGAAATTGCAGTACGCAGTTTAGGGTCCCAGTTTACGAGGCGCTTGCCACGGTAAATCAGATCTTCTTGATACAGACGAACGAAAGCCTCTTTAACCGCTTTGGACAAGCCTTCATCCATAGTGAAACGTTCACGCTCCCAATCCACGGAGTTGCCAATACGGCGCATCTGGTTGGAGATATTGCCACCCGATTCCGCTTTCCATTGCCAGATCTTGTCGATAAAGGCGTCGCGGCCATAATCGTGGCGGGTTTTACCTTCTTCTGCCGCGATCTTGCGCTCAACAACCATTTGTGTCGCGATACCTGCGTGGTCAGTTCCTGATTGCCACAGCGTGTTTTTACCCTGCATGCGCTGGTAACGCACCATCGTATCCATGATAGTCTGCTGGAATGCGTGTCCCATGTGCAGGCTGCCGGTAACGTTTGGCGGCGGAATGACGATACAGAAACTTTCACGGCTGGTATCGCCGTTCGGTTTGAAATAACCGCTCTGTTCCCAGTGCTTATAAAGAGGTTGCTCTATCTCTGTCGGGTTGTACGTTTTATCGAGAGATGGCTCAGATTGCGTTTGATTAGCGGGTGTCTTTTCCATTGTGTCTTGATATTTAATAGGTTGGCGGGGTTGCCATGGTCAAATTAAAGCCGACGATACGATAAGATTTATATCGTTCGCGCGCTAACTGTTTCAGATTTTCATCAATAGGGACGAAGTCTATCACTTCATGGAAAGCTGTGGCAAAGTCTGCAAAGTGAGGAAGCAGTGTTACCAGCACATCGCGGGGAGCATTGCTTCTTTTTTGCGGCCAGCACAATTCTACAGGAGCGCCATAGCGAGGGCCTTCTCCGGCAAGGTTGTGCGGTACAAATTGACTCGGCTCTCGTTGCCATAATGCTTCGTCCAATTTTTCGGCCTGTTGCTGGCTTTCACAAGCAATCAGAACCCGCTTACCTGCTCGCCATTGGTCAGCAGCAAGCTGACATGCCAGCCATTCATGGGACTGTAAATCATCAGAAAATGATGATTGTTCTGGTGACCGCTTTTCTAATGGCAGTTTTTCTAATGGCAGCTTTTCTAATAAATAGAAGGTGGCGTTTTTCATAGTTTATTGGTTACAAGATTATGGGAACTGTGACGGAAAAGGGTATTGCGTTCGCAATACCCTTAATTCCATTTATTCCCTTACCTTTATGCCACATTTTCATTAAACGATTCATTAAACGATTCATTAAACGATGCATTAAACGAAATGTGTGGCCGGGCATTAATCATCAGAATTTAAACCTGAACGATTTAACAGGAATTGTGACAGGAGTGCAACCGGGCGACCTGTTGCTCCTTTCGCCTTACCTGAACGCCATGCTGTACCAGCGACATCCAGATGTGCCCAGTTGTATTTGCCCGCAAAGCGGGACAGGAAAGCCCCTGCGGTAATGGCACCACCAGAACGTCCGCATGAGTTGACCATATCCGCAAAATTGGATTCCAACTGTTCGGTATATTCGTCACCCAGCGGCAGACGCCATGCACGATCTCCTGCTTGTTCTGAGGCATTCAGCAGTTCGTGTGCCAATGGATTATGGTTGGACATCAGACCGGTATAATGACCACCCAATGCAATGACACAGGCACCTGTCAGAGTTGCGACATCAATAACCAGCTCAGGCTCAAAACGCTCAATATAAGTCAGCGCATCACACAGAACCAGACGGCCTTCCGCATCGGTATTAGTCACTTCAACGGTTTGGCCTGACATCGTGGTCAAGATATCTCCCGGACGATAAGCCCGTCCGCCCGGCATGTTTTCACAGCCTGCCAGAACACCGATGACGTTGACCGGCAGTTGAAGTTCAGCCACAACGCGCATGACGCCATAAACTGAAGCTGCACCGCACATATCATACTTCATCTCATCCATGCCTTCGGCTGGCTTGATGGAGATACCGCCGGAGTCGAAGGTCAGGCCTTTGCCCACCAGTACGATTGGTTTCGCATTGGCGTCTTTGCTGCCTTTATACTCCATCACTGCCATCAAGGATTCATTCTGCGAACCCTGACCAACCGCCAGATAGGAATTCATACCCAGCTCTTTCATCTGCTCTTCACCAATGACCTTGGTGACCAGATTATCGGCACTGTCAGCAAGCTGACGCGCTTGTGAAGCTAAATATGCGGCATTACAGATATTGGGTGGCATGTTGGCCAGATCTTTTGCTGCCTTAATACCGGATGCAATGGCAAGTCCGTGCTGAATGGCCCGCTCACCGCTGGTTAATTCGCGGCGGGTCGGTACATTGAACACCATCTTGCGCAGTGGGCGGCGCAGTTCATTTTTACTGCTCTTGAGTTGATCAAAAACATACAGTGATTCTTTGGCTGTTTCGACCGCCTGACGTACTTTCCAGTAGTTATTGCGCCCTTTCACATGCAGTTCTGTCAAGAAACAAACTGCCTCCATAGAACCGGTTTCGTTGAGGGTGCTGATCGTCTTCTGGATAATTTGCTTATACTGGCGTTCATCCAGTTCACGCTCTTTTCCACAGCCAACCAGTAAAATACGTTCAGATAGCACATTAGGGACATGATGCAGCAACAAGGTTTGACCGACCTTGCCTTCAAGTTCCCCACGGCGCAATAAAGCACTGATATAACCATTACTTATTTTGTCAAGCTGCTCTGCGATAGGGGAAAGACGGCGCGGTTCAAACACGCCGACAATAATACAGGCACTGCGCTGTTTCTCCGGGCTACCGCTCTTTACACTGAACTCCATGCGTTCTCCTGAATCTTAAAGACAAAGACGGATACAATCGCTAAAATATCACGTTGCGCATTAATTAATCCCAAAGAAAAGTAACTGTTATGTTAAGCTAAGCGCATTATTTTTTGGTACTTAGCTAACGATAAGTATGTTCTAATTGGGAACCAATATATGGGATGCTTTGGTATCATTCTAGCAATGGGGAAGCCAAACTGATGCATATAAATGGTAGATATACGACGAAGTTAGCGACTTTCCTGCAAAAAGACAAGTTTTCACAGGCGTAATAAGCGTGATCATCATTAGATATCTAGTACGGGAAACCCTGAAAAGCCAAATCGCAATACTTTTCATCTTATTGCTGATCTTTTTCAGTCAGAAATTAGTTGAGGTATTGGGGGCGGCTGTTGAAGGAAGTATTCCCGCAAATTTGGTTCTATCGTTATTAGGTTTAGGTGTGCCGGATATGGCGCAGCTTATTTTACCCCTGAGTTTATTTCTCGGGGTATTAATGACGTTCAGCAAACTTTATACCGAAAGTGAAATTACCGTTATGCATGCCTGCGGGTTGGGCAAAAGCGTATTGGTGAAATCAGCCCTTATTCTGGCATTACTGACATCAATGTTGGCGGCGGCTAACGTTATTTGGCTCACGCCGTGGTCTTCTAAATATCAGGCGCAGGTATTGGCCGATGCAAAGGCCAATCCAAGCCTTGCTGCGATCATGGAAGGGCAGTTCAAACCTTCCAGAGATGGCAACATGGTGCTTTATATCGGCAACGTGAAGGGCAATACCTTTGAGAACGTGTTCCTGGCTCAGCTCCGTCCGTCGGATGACCAGCGTCCTTCCGTGGTGATTGCGGATGGTGGTCATATGGAAGAGCGGCCGAACGGTAATCAGGTCGCGGTACTTCATCAAGGGACACGTTATGAAGGCACAGCAATGCTGCGTGACTTCCGTATCACCGAATTTACCAACTATCAGGTGGTCATCGGGCACCAGAAAGCAGACATTGACAGTAACAAAGTCGAGCAAAAATCAATTGAACAGCTTTGGCATGATACTGACAATGATTCCCGCTCAGAATTTCACTGGCGTCTGACGTTGATTGTTTCTGTACTGGTTATGGCGTTGATGGTGGTTCCGCTGAGTGTCGTGAACCCGCGTCAGGGGCGCATACTCAGTATGTTGCCAGCTATGCTGCTCTACCTGATTTTCTTCCTTTTGCAAAGCTCCCTGCGCTCCAACGGCAGCAAAGGTAAACTTGATCCTATGTTCTGGATGTGGTTGGTCAATGGCGCGTATTTTGTCTTGGCTCTGGCGCTTAATCTGTGGGATACCGTACCAATGCGCAAACTGCGTTCACGCTTTAAGAATCAAGGAGCGTCATGATGTTTGGGGTATTGGATAGATATATCGGTCGGACAATTCTGCAAACCATCCTGATGACGTTATTCATGCTGGTCTCTCTTTCCGGCATCATCAAGTTTGTCGATCAGCTGCGTAAAGTCGGGCAAGGGGACTATAATGCATTTTCCGCCGGTGTTTACACACTGCTGAGTGTTCCGAAAGATATCCAGATCTTCTTCCCAATGGCTGCTCTGCTTGGGGCGCTATTGGGATTGGGTGCACTGGCAACGCGCAGTGAGCTGGTGGTGATGCAGGCTTCTGGCTTTACCCGTCTGCAAGTGGCGGGTTCTGTGATGAAAACAGCAATCCCGCTGGTCTTGCTGACGATGGTCATTGGTGAATGGGTTGCTCCACAAGGAGAGCAACTGGCCCGTAATTACCGCTCGCAAAAAATGTATGGCGGTTCTCTGATGTCCACAAACAAAGGCTTGTGGGCGAAAGATGGTCAGGATTTCATTTATATTCAGAGCGTAGGTAAGGATAATGCCCTGAATAGTGTCAGTATCTACCATTTTGATGACAACAAAAAATTGTTATCCGTAAAATACGCAGCTTCTGCGGTGTATGATAAGGATAATAATATTTGGAAATTATCTCAGGTTGAAGAGTCTGATTTAAATCAATTTAAAAAACCTGATTCGAATCAAATTGACAAGATCACCGGTTCACAGCGTATTTCTGCGGATTGGCAAAGTCGGCTGACCCCTGAAAAATTGGGTGTAGTTGCTCTTGATCCTGACGCACTCTCCATTCGTGGCCTGCATCAATACATCACATACCTGAAACAGAGCCAGCAGGATGCCGGACGTTACCAGCTCAATATGTGGAAGAAAATTTTCGCACCATTATCGGTCGCGGTGATGATGCTGATGGCACTCTCCTTCATTTTCGGCCCGCTGCGTAGCGTACCGATGGGATTCAGAGTTGTTGTGGGTATCAGTACGGGCTTCTTTTTCTACGTCTTGAATGAAATATTCGGCCCACTCAGCTTAGTTTATAGCATGCCACCGATATTGGGGGCACTGCTGCCAAGTTTGTTGTTTTTTGGCCTGAGTGTTTACTTACTTTTGAATAAAAAGACCTGACAAACTGATATCATATCAAGCCTATCTATCGCCTCTACCTTCAATGGTCGGGGCGATTTTTTTTGGATTTTTTTATATCCGCCTTTAATTTTAGCTAAAAGTTAGTTTACTTTAGTGACTAATTGTTTTACACGAAATATTACGGCTATTTGGTGGCACTTACATCTTGAGCTTACTTGTTGTTCATTGATTGGTAGGAGGCTTGTAGCATGAGATATCGTAGATTTTTCTCAGAAGGGTTTCATGTGTTTGAAGATGTTCGTAACGATGCCCGTAAAGAGCGACGGTTGACTATATCGGCTCATGGCATATATATGTTTTTAGATAAAAACAGAAGGTGAATAATAACGAGGGAGTTAAAGTATTATCCAGAAGATTTTTATACCTTTGAAGATAAATATCGGGGTATCAAACGATTGAACGTTGATGGACATGTCGGCTATTACGAAAATGGTTTTATGCTGTGTCTTGATGTCAATGAGCATCATATTGGTAAAACTCCTTTGCCTGCCATTTTTCTAAACTGTGTCCATACAGTTATATAGAAAGTTATATTGGTAATGTCAGAACAAGAAGGATCGTTTATGAGCGCGTCAGAGATTCGAATAAGATAAATCATCTATGATCAACTATTTATTATTATAACAAACTGCGCCTTACATTGGGGTAAAACTCAGTTTGTTATTTCCACCGTCAGCAATATCTTGTTCTAAACCTGATTATGATTACGTGCCAATGCAGCAATTAACTCATTAACTCCATTCGTCACACGACTAAATTTACTTTGTTCTTTGCGAGTCATTACCACAAACACGCCGATATTTTGCTCAGGGATCATCGCCATATAGGTATTGAACCCGCCGCCACCGCCAGTTTTCTGGTAAATACCGGGAATATCGTCTTTGGCATCCATATACACCCAACCAAGCCCGATGCCATCCGCCAGACCTGCAACATCCATCCCTTTTATGGATTTCAGATCCGCGCGTTTAAAATAAATGCCCTGTTCACGACTGGCCGTCTGTTTCCTCAACTGATTTTGTGAAGATAAAAACTGCTGCATCCAGCGTTGCATATCTGCGGGGGTGGAATAAATACCGCCACTGCCTGCTGCTGCAATAGTATTGACACAAGGGCTGGGTTTAATTCCAGCCATCAAACGGGTACATTGGGATTGCGTGGGCATCAGCGTTGTATCTTTCATGCGATAAGGCCGGGTGATCTCCTCTTGCAGAAGGCGCACATAAGATTCTCCGGTGGCTTTGGAAAGAGCGTCAGCCAATAAATCATAGGCCAGATTTGAATACGAAGCTGTTGTTCCGGGCACGGCATCAATTCCTGCGGTTTTCAGCCAAGTCCAACGGTTAGATTGAGTTGGCCAAATAAACACGGGGCGTCCCCATTTTCCGCCCGGTTGTTCGCGTGGTAACCCGCTGGTATGGCTCGCCAGATGATACAGACGGATTGGCTGACCTGAACCATAATCCGGTACATGAACACCGTAATGAGAATACTTCTGCAACGGATCGGTAATCTTGATACGTTTCTTCTGTGCCAACTTGATCATGACCTCACTGGTCATCAACTTAGTAATAGAAGCGATACGAATCAAAGAATCCTGACGCGGACGAACGCCACTCCCCGGATAGGTCTCCCCAAAACTGCGATGTACAACCTGATTATTATCGATCACGACCATTGCCATCCCTAAAGGATTACCTTCATCAAAGATGGACTGTGAATATTGATCGACCAGCGAAGCAGCCATTTTCTTGATAGTGTCATCGCCTTCAAAAACTTCCCACTTTGCAGATTGCGCATTAGATTGTTGAAATTTATTCTGGTATGAATTGCCAGAATCAGCACAAGCCGAAATCGCCCATGTCAGGGCGGAAACTGCACACAGTTTATATAGCTGTTTTTTCATTTTTGGATTAACCAATCAGAGAGTGCCTAAGTGGGGAGAATAAAACCGCTATTTATTTTTCTTAAATAGCATCATGATGGCACCGATAACGACACCCAACAGAATACCTATAAAAATCCAACTGATAATAGTCATGATAATTTCCCTCATAGCAGTGTATTGTTTTGAATTATATAAGGAGTTCATAGGTTGTCTATTGGCAAGAGCGAATTATGACAGGGAAATTTGTGCTGTGCGGAGGTAAGGGAAGCCGTGTTCTGAACGGAGTTGGTTGAAAAATGGCATTAATGATTCTTTTTTCGACACTTGAACGAGATTGAAAGGATAAATGTTGCGAACGCTCTTCTGACAGGTATAATGACCCCCGTTCTCCGAACCCTTCAGTGCCGAAGTGGCGAAATCGGTAGACGCAGTTGATTCAAAATCAACCGCTTTCGGGTGTGCCGGTTCGAGTCCGGCCTTCGGCACCATACAAAGCTTTTTTTAAGTCTACTAACGTCTACTTTAGTACATAAAAACAGTAAGTTAAGCAGGTTTCTGGCTTTTCTTAGTCTGTCCACGTCTACTCAATTCCTTGAACATATACCAACTGATGATGGTATAACTGATGGTATTCCCGGTTCGATTGATTTTGGTACCAACACTGGAGGTATCAACTGATGGCTCTCACCGATATCAAAGTTAGGACTACCAAGCCCTCCGACAAACCCTTCAAACTCACCGATGGGCAGGGTATGCACCTGCTGATCAATCCCAATGGTTCAAAATACTGGCGACTCCAATACCGTTTCGGGGGCAAACAGAAAGTTTTAGCATTGGGTGTTTATCCAATGGTCTCTCTTGGTGAAGCCCGCAGGAAGCGAGATGAAGCCAAAAAGTTGGTATCTGATGGTATCGACCCTTCTGAGAAGAAAAAAGCAGATAAGATTGAGCAAAGCGAAGCCCTGACATTCGAAGCTGTTGCAAGGGACTGGCATACTGCCTGTAAAAGGAAATGGTCAGATTCCCATAGTGAAAGGGTTTTAAAGAGCCTTGAAGACAACCTTTTCTCTTCCATAGGACAGAGAAAAATAGCCGAGCTTAAAACTAAGGATCTTCTCTTTCCAGTCAAAACTGTTGCGGCTTCTGGACGACTAGAAGTAGCTGCTCGTCTGCAACAACGAACCACAGCAATAATGCGATATGCCGTCCAGAATGGCTTAATTGACTACAATCCAGCACAAGAGATGTCTGGGGCAATTGCAGTTGCGAAACGAACCCATAGACCAGCCTTACCATTTGATAGGTTCTCAGAGCTTTTAGAGCGCATCGAAAGCTTTAAAGGTAGGAAACTTACTAAATTAGCTGTGAAGCTGACATTGCTCATTTTTATCCGTTCCAGTGAACTCCGATTCGCAAGATGGTCGGAGATCGACTTTGAAAATGCGATGTGGACTATCCCTGGAGAACGCGAGCCACTGCCAGGGGTCAAACATTCCCATCGAGGCTCAAAAATGAAGACCCCACACCTCGTGCCGTTAAGTCGTCAGGCCTTAGAACTTCTAAAAGCCATCAGAGAAATCAGCGGTGAATGCGACCTTGTATTCATTGGCGATCATGATTTCAGAAAACCTATGAGCGAAAACACAGTGAACAAGGCACTAAGGTCGATGGGTTATGACACAACTGTTGAGGTATGTGGGCATGGTTTTAGAGCGATGGCTTGTAGTGCTTTGATCGAGTCAGGAAAGTGGTCGAGAGATGCTGTTGAGAGGCAGATGAGCCATCAGGAGCGGAACTCCGTTCGCGCCGCATACATTCATAAAGCTGAGCATTTGGACGAGCGTAGGTTGATGTTGCAGTGGTGGGCTGATTATCTTGATGAAACAACTGAGAGAAGAATTGCACCTTTTGATTTTGATAACTAACTGATTTTAATTGATAAAATGGCGTGCTCAATAAAAAACTGAGGCGCTATTTTTTTATTTTCGATTTATGTGCTATTACGAAGTAAAACTTTTTACAACGGAGTGGCATTAATGAAATCTTGGGTAAAAATGAATAGTTGGACATCAGAAGACACCAAAGCAGTGAAAACATGGTTTGATTTGGATAGATATCGAGAGTTTGAAAACATTTCAATTAATATGCTTTACCATGAAATATGGGCGAGGACATATTTCTTCAAACCAGTAATAGAAGAAGGAATGCAGAAAACAGTATTGAAAAATTATATGCAGATATTAGAAGGTAATCCTTTTCTCATCAAAGAGAAAGACTTGAATTATATGGATGCTGAAAATCAACTTTATCAACCGCCATACTTTTTTATAACCACGGTAGATCGAATAGCAAATATCAGTTTTGCTTGTATGAAAAAGGCTTTATTCATAAGAGCAAATTCAGAACAATATAAGATTGATTCCACTATTGAGAACGAATACATATCCGAAAAAATCCCTGAACAGTTTCCTACTACAATTATGTTAGAAATCGATCTTGCGGCTGGAAGTGATGATGAGATAGCAGAGGCACTGCGAATATCATTACCACAATGGCGAAAAGTTAAGGGTGTAAAACCTGCACCGCTTGATGCAGTAAGATTTGGTTATGGGACAATAAAAAAGTTAATGAGCTATAGAATAATACCAATGCTTGATTTACTTGCTTGGTCAGAAAGAAAAAAAGTGCTTCTGTCAGATGATAGAATATCACGATTGATTTATAGAGATGAAGATGACGATAAGGTAATTAGACAAGGGTATCATATTAGAGATGCAGACCGACCTTTAGCTATGAAAGTAGTAGAAAATGATTTTTTACGCCAATTCTACTTTTTTATAAATAAAAACAGACATATTAAAGAGATGAGCGTTGATGATGTAATGAAAATTACAGACGCCGATTGATTATATTGTAATGGTTGATAAATATATTTTAAGAAAGATTTTACTGGAAATAGAGTATTTTAATGATTTGAAATGCAGTAACGATTATGCGAGATATGACAATTTTTTTCACGGTATGATTGTGCTATTATATAACAGTGAATATTATGATGGATTTTCCAATGGCGCTAAGTATCGATAATATAAGAGTTTTTTCAAGGGTGTTCAGCCGCCCAGTTTTCGAGGCTTTAGCCAAGGGAAGAGAACCGTCTAATGTCTTGGATTTTGTGTCTTTCTCTGATGAAATGAAGCAGGATGGGCAACCATTACATACATTTTTTAGTGAATGTTATAAAGAGTTATCCAGAAATTATAGAAATGAGTATGTTTACAAAACAGAAGTAGCCAATCGAATAGTTTTTGGGAGGCATAGTCCCCGGACCTCATCCTTATTAAGTGAGCTTCATGTCGGAAAGTCTATTGTTGATATTGCAATTTTTAACGGAACATCTACAGCGTATGAAATTAAAACGGAATATGATACCCCGCGTAGATTGCAAACTCAAACCCCAGATTATTTAAAAGCATTCGATAAAGTTTATGTGGTTACTCATCCAAATTTATCTGAAAAATATGCTGAGATTGTTCCAGATAAAGTTGGTGTTATTGCATTAAATAATAGAGGTAGCCTTAAGATAGTGAAAAATGCTGAGTCAAATTTAGCTAATGTTGATATATTATATATTTTTCGTATGCTGAAAAGAAGTGAATACCTTCCAGCAATAGAAAAATTCATTGGCGAGAAGATCAATTTACCCAACGGGCTTATTTATGCATTCTGCGAGGATATATTTAAAAAAATCCCTCAGGATATAGCTCACAATATTTACATTAATGCAATGAGAGGCAGAACGACAAGTGATGATATTGTAAGCTTTGTTAATTGCCTTCCTAGTTGCCTTCGTGTGTTGGGAATGTCATCTGCTTTATCAAGTGTTCAACGTAAAAAGATCCTCACGGTTTTGGGGATAGTGTAGAGATGCTTAACTTTATGTGATCATTTTTCTCTCTGGAGGGAGTCATATGTATAGTCCATATCTATATGGTCGTGGTTCTGAGCTGTTAGCGCTAAGAGAATTGGCAGCAAGTTGTACTAATGCTGAGTTGTTTATACCGATAATTGAACTTGTGCTAACCAAAACCGATAAACTTATACGTTGTTTAGAGATACTTTCAGAGAAAAACAAGAGGGTCATGTTAGTCATCAATCCAAAACAACATGAGTTTAGTAAAGATATAGAGGCTCGAAGAAAATTTGTAGCAACGATTAAAAATAATTTAGATAAATGTAAAACGCTTATCCCCACCCTTATAGTTGACTCAAGTGTAGCAATTGAAACCCTTAATGGTTTCTTAAAAGCATTTGAAGGTTCAAATGTTGCTTTAATATACAACAAGCCAAGTATTAGCGATGTGGAATTTTCCAAGTTAACAAAATTAAAATTTATTGAATTTCATATCACTATTGATGGTAATGTTACCGATTTTCAATTTAATGAAATCCCTAAAAATAAACTTATTGAAGTGAAAGATAACTTCGTCAAATTAGATAAGAATGCAGATTACTCTGGCCAAGAAGTTTTCACGGATAAACATAAAAAAATTGGTAAAACAGTATTAGGTATCGGTGATTTCACTATAGTCGGGAAAAAACTTGAGATTGGTGGTGGCAAGGCTGGTGCCGTTGCATCTCATTTAATTTATAAACATCCTGCAAGCGGTGATATATGGATAGAACATTTTGTTTCGAATGACACTGATAGAGACATTGGCGATGTAGCGTCAAAATTCTTACAAATGACAGATAAAATTGAAAAGGAAGTTAGAACAAGGGCCACAGAGTACGGCTCTAATAAAGCATTAGAAAAATATAACGAGCATTATAAAAGCAGAACGTTTCCCGGTTTGGGGAAAAATAAAGAATACCAGATTAGACACCACATACAGCACATAATTGATGTAATATCAGGAAAAATCTGACAGTAAAGAGGCTATTCTATAGCCTCTTTTTAGTTTTGTTTAGAGCTTTTTTGTTATGAATTTTAGATTCGATTATATTTTTTTCTCTTTTAGCAGTGTGTATGTTATTTAATGTAATGGATTTTTTTGTCAGATCTTGATAGTTCTCTGTGAATATATTTTCAGATATAGCAAATGAATTATCTTCCTGTTTTGTTAATATTTCTTTGCCGAGCATATAACTAATTAAAGAGGTTATTTCATCTGGTATTATCGTTGTTCGTTCAATTATATCATCAATTAGAAGTTGTAAGAAATCAAGATATTCTCTTGGTGTTAGATTACATAGGTATTTATCATAGAATTCATAACTACCAAGTTTGATTAATTCACTTCTGAAAAGATGCTCATTACTATAATAATACACTCTAATGTGGTCTATGTTCCCTTTTATATCAATCATTTTTGGGTCCTTAATAATTATTGTTATAATAAAATAACATGTCAAAACTATTATGCAATAGAATTTAGAAGGTTTTTATTATAAAAATAGATTTTTCAATCTAACTGCTTATTGAAGAAAAAACATAATTAGAGGGTGCCTTTATACGCAATTGAACAGATAGTTATCTTCTCTAAGCTCAAATCTAGTGAGTAAAGGCTTTCGATCTTGTGAAAATTTAGGTGAATGAAAGAACTGTTTTCTACCTGTAGCCTATTGATGTGAGGGTTTCGGATGTTATGAAACTCTCAGATTCTGAGTGATATGAATCTCCAGAGACTCATAGTTTCGAACCAGGGATGGCTCTGGTGTTCGTAATCTCGCTTCATCCATTCGAAATTCATTTGTACTGTATCCCTGTAGAAACAACAGAGGACATACATATGGAAAATCAAGCTCGTCTCATCCGTTTACCAGAAGTCATGAAGAAAACTGGATTTGGTAAAGCGTGGATCTATCGTCTTATCAGCCAAAATAGGTTTCCACAGCCAGTAAAGATTGGTGTTCGTGCTACCGCTTTTGTCGAAAGCGAAATCGATGAATGGATTCAATTAATTATCGAAAATTCAAGAAAGCATGTCGCTTAACAAAAATGCTGCTTCATCGATTTTTAACTTTTGATAATGTATTAAGAAAAAGAAATTTACAGATTTTGTGAGTTTACGTAGTGGGTTTGAAACAACGAGGCTTTGTAAAGTTTGCATCTGAAAAAAAGAATATATTTGACGTAATTCTTTACCTTTTTTCTGGCAGAGCTTTTGCTATAAGACTTAGAGATGGTTTTCTTAATATCGGGTATGGATACAATTTACTAGCCGTACCTGTTTATTTGACGTCAAATAAAATTTTTCAAGCCATTAATTCATATACAAAATAGACAAGATTAATTGTAAAAAATTTGAATTATTTTGAATTGCAATATATTTAATAAGTGAGAGTGATATTAATTTGTAAATTTTGAGGTGAAAATGGGATATAAAGTAAAGAAATTCATCATGAGTAGTGGGGAGCGAGGATGCCTGATCCTTGATAAAAAAAGTAATCTACCAGCTTACTACCAAAATCTATTTCTTACTACAGATATAAGGAATAGAGGCGCAACGGCCTCAACGATGGAAATAGTTGCCACTAACTTACTAATTTTCAGTAATTTCTTGGATGGTAGGGGAATTAATATAATTGAGAGAGTTGAGCTTAAAAAATATCTCAGCGTTGCAGAAATAGATGATCTGGTAAGATATGCGAAACAAAGATTCGACAGACAAAAAATTATAAATATAAAATCAGCAAATCATAGGTTTATTGCGAAGAGAACCTTTAGTTATAGAATACACGTTTTTTCACGCTATCTTAAGTGGTTATGTGGATTAGTTCATTCGTCAAAAGGGATTCATGCAAAGTATGAAGTAGAAGTATTTATTGAAAGTATCAAAGCACATATTCCAAGAAACAGTTCATTGAATATGAATGAAATATCTGAAAAATCGTTAAATGAAGAAGAGATCAAAGTACTTTTCCGGCTTTTGGAAATTGGCGGGATTGAAAACCCTTTCCATAAGGAAGTACAGGTCAGGAACAGACTAATATTTACCTTGCTCTTGAATTTAGGTTTAAGGGCTGGAGAGTTGCTCAACCTTAAAATAGATGATTTTGATCTCAGAGACAACACTCTAAGTGTAGTCAGAAGACATGATTCAAAAGAGGATGGAAGATCTTATCAACCATTAGTAAAGACTGGCGAAAGGATTATTCCGTTATCTGATGAATTAGCCAGTGAAATTTTTGATTACATAAGCAATAGCAGGGAAAAAATGACAAAAAGGAAAAAACATAATTTCTTATTTGTGGCTCATTGCACCGGGAAAAATGCAGGAGAACCCTTAAGCATTTCAGCTTATGAGAAGGTGATATCAACACTGAAACGAGCAAGTCCAGAGCTATATAATCTTTCAGGCCATAGGTTAAGGCACTCTTGGAATTATATGTATTCTAAAGGAATAGAAGGTGCTGAATTAGAATATAGTAGAAGGAAAGATTTAAGGAATTATCTAATGGGTTGGTCAAAGGAGTCAATAATGTGTGATAGATACAACTATAAATATATATCACAACAAGAGAAGGATGTCGTCCTAAAGGTCTATAAATCAGTAAGTAAAATAATTAGTGGAGTTTAGTATGGAAAACAAATGTATTGAAAGTGAGCAAATCTTTTTTGCTAAGATGAATAGGTATAGTTTCAAACTGTCAGATAAGAAATGGCAACTGGATAAAGAAAACTGCGTATACCCTCATAAAGTTGTAGATAGAATGCCTACAAAAATGAAACTTAGCTACTTAAAAACATTGGCTTACTATGCGTCTGAATATAGTTCTTTTTATATTCAAAGCATTAACAATCTATTTTATAAGTGGTTTGGTGCGATGACTATCGATACTATTGATGACAAAGCCATATATCAATTGAATGTTCATTTAGGTTCAGCGAGAAACTACAAGCTAAACATAGTTAAGGCCTTCATCACTAAATGGAAAAAACTCAATTACCCTGGAGTAGAAGCGACTGCCCTTAGAATGTTGGAGAAAATAAAAATCATTCCAAACCAAACAGGAGAGGCAGTTAAAAGACGAGATCCAAATAAAGGACCTTTAACTGAAACGGAACTAAATTATATCCTTAACTCTGTTAGCAAATTTTATCTTCAGAAGAAAATTCAACGCTTCTTATATTGTTATATTCTTCTGTTGGCAATAACAGGAAGAAGGCCATTACAATTAATCTCTCTAAAAGCTAAGGATCTCATTAAAAATGAGAAAGGGTATTTTTTAAATGTACCAAAAGTAAAACAAAGGAAATCATTCAGAAATGAATTTAACATGGTAATGATAGAAAAGTTCTTATATGACAGCTTATCAATGCTAATTAATGAAAATCAGGTGTTTGTAGAAGATAAATTTAGTGTTGGGATTAATAACTATAGAGGCGAATTGCCAATCTTCATGGATTTAGACAAGATTACGGAAATAAAAAGGATTGAGGGTTTTCTATCTGATTTAACAACAGATTTTTTCCATATGAAAAATTCAGTCATGTCAAAGCTATTAAAACGCTTTCCTTCAAAATTCGATGTTAGATCAGAAAGGACTAACAGCTATATAGAGCTTAATGCCAGAAGATTCAGATATACATTAGGGAGTCGACTGGCTAATGAAGGAGCCTCAATTGAGGTGATTGCTAAAGCGTTAGATCATAAATCAGCAAACTCTTCTATGATTTATATAAAAAATAATCCTGACAGTGTTTATGATATCGATAAGAAACTAAGTGCATTTTTTAACCCCTTATCTAATATACTTATGGGCGTAGAGATTGAAGAAAACAAGAACTTTTTTATCAAGTATGTTTTAGATTCATTTTTATTATTAGAAGATACGAAAGAGGAATTTAAATGTTTATCTTGTAAAAAATTCAACCCCTGGAGAACATAATGAATAATATATTTATTTTTGAACCAAGTAATAAAAACAACCCACACGATAATGTTATTAAGTTCATCGAGTTTTGTAAGGATACCATTTCTAATAATAATTTAACAACTTCCTGGGAAAGCAATAAATGGAAAGGTTTATATAGATTTACTAAGTTTAACTTAAAAAACAACCTAAGCAGCAAGGAACGCTTAGATGATAGTTTTATTAATTTTGCTAAAGCATATATGTTGCATGTGCATTCATTCAATAAATCTAAGACGAAACACTCAACATTATCAATGTTGAAGATTGTAGAATTCGTTTTACTGAAAATCAATATGGAAGCTAATGTAAGCTATTGCAACAATTCAGTTTTTGATGAATGCATAAGAATAGCCTCTGAAAAGTATTCTAAAGCACATGCATTTGCTATTGGGAAAGAACTTGAGAAATTGAGTTCATTTTTAAGTGATAATAGGATGACTAACTCATCTTATTTATTTTGGGTAAATCCAATTAGGTATAGGATTACTCAGTCTTGGACTGGTTATGATTCTTCACTTGAAGGCCATCCTAGATTGCCTGATATCAAATCAGTTATTGCGATTGCTGAGATTTTTTCAAAGCGGGATGAACAATTATCTTCAAGAGATATATTTACTACATCTGTGCTTGCTTTACTTATGTGCGCACCAAGTAGGATATCAGAAATTTTAGCTTTGCCAGCGGATTGTGAAATTACAGAATGTGATGGAAAGGGTATTCAAAGATACGGATTGAGATTTTTTTCAGCAAAAGGGTATGAAGGTAATATAAAATGGATTCCAACTTTAATGATACCTGTAGCTAAAAGGGCTATTAGCAGATTAAAAGAATTATCAAGTCAAGCGAGGTTATTGGCTGCTGAATTACAAAAAAATCACTCTAATTCAACGATGGGAACCCTTAAAGAGAATATACCTCAAGATTTCCCTTGGTATGATAGAGAGAAGAAAATTGAATATTCTAATGCGCTTTGCTTGTTAACTGAAGGACAGTTAAATCAAAACAAAAAGAAAATGTTAGATAAGTTATTCAGACCTACAATGAGTTTTTTTAAAACTGACATTGTTGATTCTGATTATATAAAAGGACATTTTAATATCTTTAAAAGACATGGTTATATAAATGAAGATGGTAGCCCATATTTGCTAAGAACACATCAACTGAGGCATCTTCTCAACACATTTGCTCAAATAAATAGCATGGATGAATTTAGTATTGCTCGCTGGTCTGGACGTAAGCTTATTTCTCAAAATGTTTCTTATGACCACAGATCGCATCTTCAAATGTCTAAAGCAATAAGAGAACAAAAGTTATCAGTGTGTGTTAATGAGCACAGAATAAAGGATATTCCAGTGGTGGATCTCAATGAGTTTGATTCACTTAGTAGTGGTGCAGTACTTGTATCAAAACATGGCTACTGCAAACACTCATATGCGTTTAAGCCGTGTGAACATTATCCGATTGAGAATTCTGGTTTAGATAACGAAACGATTTCAAACATTCACGATAAAATTTTAAAAAGAACACTGTATGATAAAAATGATGGGAACATAAATGCTGATAGATGGTATGAATTCCATAAGAGAATAAAAAAAGGAGAATAAATGGCTAAGCATATAAATGGTTATCATGAGAAGAAGATTGTAGATGTTATTAACACATGGTCTATAGATGAAAAACTAACCTGGGATGCTTTGTGCGACAGGTTAGTAAGGATTATTGGGAAAAGACCATCAAGACAATCCTTGAGTAGTCATGTAAGGATTGCAGAAAGCTTCAGTGTGAAAAAAGCCACTATCAAATCTGGTGCAATACACACTGTAAAACCTGCTAATTTAAAAGTGGCTTCTCAACGAATTAGAAGACTTGAAGCAGAAAATGAAGCTTTGAAGGCATTAAATGAACGCTATTTAGAGCAGTTCAAAGTATGGCTTTATAATGCTCACCTTAAACAAATCACGATTGAAGAACTTAATAATCCGTTACCTGCAAAATACCTTTAATAGAATTGATAGGTTTTAGCTATTGACATGGTAAAATATTATGTTATTTATTTTCTTGTCAGGACGACAAAATTTCACTATTGCAAGGATGCATATTATGGATAAAACAAATATTAACTTAATGGAAAGGTATCTACTTCTGCTTGATCGATTCGTTGATAAACTCGCTGAATCAGGTTTCTCAGAGCAAAGAATTATAGAACAATCATATCTTTTTTGTGCAGGATTTTATATCAAATACCAAAGTGGTATCGAAAAAATGACCTTCTCCAACAGGGAGGTTGTTTTAACCTTTCTGCTACTTTCATATTATAGTCATATAAATAAACTGGATGATGATTTGATCAACAAAGAGCGTATGAAGCATGTATGTTCTTCATTGATTAACTTTATAGTCAGTAATGGTAGCCGAACAGAGAAAGTCTATGCTAATGAGAAAAGGAAATATGAGGCTTCAACTCTAAAAAGAGAATTATCGAAAAAGGATAAAAGGAAAAGATATGGGTTGTAGTGTTTGTATGGTTTTCATTGAACTTACTTAATCTATAGTCTAAATTTTAATATTAGATTCGTAAATCTATAATTCTATGAATCTAATTAATGCTTAAAAGCATCCTCTAAGATGCTTTTACTGTTACTATGCATACATACCCAGAACCTTTAACAAACGATAATAGAGGGGAGTTGTGTATAACAACCCCCTGACCTTACTAAGGTTAGCGATATTATTCAGCATCGTTCTGTCAAACATTTAATTTTTTTTGAAAAATACTAATTCTACCTCTTAAGTTAATAACTTCTACTTGATAGTGTATTTTGGTAAGTTGGAGTACAATTTTTTGATTGGATCGTCAATAAGAAAAAGCTAGAATCCTTAGAAGGACATAGATTTTCATAGGGTCAAGATATGACGATTGCGAAGGATAGTTCGACTGATGAAATCATTCATGGAAATGATCTCCGTGGAATGGATGATTTTTACATTAAGACAACGAGTTTTGAATGCCCATACGAGCTATGTAAAATTAAAGCCACACCTTGTAGTTTTACTATGAAACATGTTAATCAATCATATTTTAGATATGGTGATAAACATAAGGATGGGTGTGGTATTCATGATCCACGATATAAAAACAATCATACTTCAAATGACGAAAGAAAACATAATTCGCCACCTGCTCCGGTTATATCACTATTAAATATTGATGTGAAACCAAGAGGTGGTGTTAAAAATGCCCGAAAAAGTAAAAATGAAAATCACAAGGATGAAAAAAAAGGTAATGAACATCCTGTATCTTCATCAAGTATTAAGCCAGTCGTTGACTATTACATAAATAATAGCAATCATAATGAACAGCTATCAATCCCTCCATATGGCACGCGATCTTATAAAGATACATTTCAACTTATTTTTTACAAAAACAACATACGTTATTACAAACCTGCTATTTATTATGGTGTAGTCCAGTCTAATATTCGTCTGCATGAAGATTCAGATAAACATTGTATTACTTTCCTCGCAAGGGATAAGAAGACCCAAAAACCATTTACGCTTGAAATTGATGTTTCTGACTGGAATAAAAGTCAGAAGGATGTGTTTTGGAAAGAATATGAAAAGCAAAGGAAGGAAGCTGATAGGTATTATAAGGGACTTAAAGATAAAAGGAATGCTAAAAAATACCTGACGGTTTTCTTTTTTGGGATGCCGGATGAAAATGATAAGTTTCTATTTAAGACAAACCACTTTAAATTAGTATATGTGGCTTTCTTGGGTAAATTTGAAAGCTCATATAATGATAGTAATTATTACATTGAAAATGATCTGTCTGTATCATCATTGAATGAACAACCCATTTCATTATCTGATATAGACCATAAAAATCATGAATATAATATTGAAACTTCATTAGATTTTAGTTCTCCTTTGCCAGAGCCAGAGCCAGAGC